>NZ_JBFUBY010000009.1:0-30747 GCF_056405515.1 Polaromonas sp. P1_G2 | reverse complement strand
GGACCTGGCCGACCCGCGGCTCGATCGTGTGATCCAGGCCTGCGAGACCGGGCTCAAGGCGCTGCTGCAAACCGCCGCGGCCGACGTCTTCATGTATGCCTGCAACGGCCACGGCGCCTGGGAGGCCGTGATCGCCAACCTGCTCGCGCCGGGCCAGCAGGTGCTGATCGCGGGCACCGGGCATTTCTCCGAATCCTGGGCCGTGCAGGCCGAGGCCATGGGCGCGAAAGTCTGGCGCACACCCTGGCGCGAAGGCTACCCGATCGACGTGCCGGCCATCGAAGCCGCCTTGCGCGCCGACACCGCGCATGCCATCGTGGCCGTATTTGTGGTGCACACCGACACCGCCAGCGGCATGACCAGCGACCTCGCCAGGATCCGGCAGGCGCTGGACGCCGCGGCCCACCCTGCGCTGCTGGTGGTGGACGTGGTCGCCTCGCTCGGCGCGGCGCCCTTTGCCATGGATGCGCTGGGCGCCAACGTCGTGCTGGGCGCTTCGCAAAAAGGCCTGATGGTGCCGCCCGGGCTGGCCTTTGTGGCCGCGGACGCCGCCGCGATGAAAGTAGCGGCCGCCAACCCCTCACCGCGCTTCTACTGGGACTGGGCGCGTCGGCAAAGCCCGCTCAGCTACCGCAAGTTCTGCGGCACGCCGCCGCAAAGCCTGCTGTTCGGTCTTGAGGCCGCGCTGGGCCTGATTTTTCACGAGGGCGTTGAGCAAGTCATCGCCCGCCACCGCATGATCGCCGGCGCGGTGCATGCCGCCGTCGAGGCCTGGAGCGAAGGCGGCGCGCTCAGCCTGTTTGTGCGCGAGCCGGCGGCGCGCTCGGTCTCCGTCACCACGGTGTCCGTGGCCGCCGGCATTGACCCCGAAGCCTTGCGCTCAGTCGCGCGCGAGCAGTTCCAGGTCGCCATCGCGGGCGGCCTGGGGCCGCTGGCAGGCCGCAGCTTTCGCATAGGCCACCTGGGTGACATGAATCCGGCGATGATCCTCGGCTGCCTTGCCGGTGTGGAAGCCGCCCTGAGGGTGCAGGGTATTCCGATCGGCAGCGGCGGCGTGCAGCATGCCGTCGCGGCACTAGCGGGCGGGGTTACTGGGACGCGGTAATTCCGCCGTCGAGGTACAGGACTTGCCCCGTGACGAACCGGGATGCAGGTGCTGCAAAAAACACCGCCGCACCGGCCACGTCCTGGGGGTCAGCCACGCGGCCCAGCGGGATACGTTCCAGCACCTGTTTTCGCGTCTCGGGATTTTCCAGCCAGTGGCGCGCCATCTCGGTCTGCACCACCGTGGGCGCAATGCCGTTCACCGTGATGCCATGCGGCGCAAGCTCACTCGCATGCTGGCGTATCAGCATGACCAGGCCGCCCTTGCTGCTGCTGTAGGCCGAGTAGCCACGGCCGCGTAAACCAAGCTGCGCGCGCACCGAGAGCAAATGCACCTGCGCGCCGCCCTTGCCGCCTGCGATCTGGTGTTTGGCTGCCGCCTGCGCCAGAAACATCGCGGCCTTGAGGTTGACCTGCAGCACTTCGTCAAAAGCTTCTTCGGTGACCTCGAGCAAGGCCTGCTCGCGCTGCATGCCGACGCAGTTCACCAGGATGTCGAGGCCGCCCCACCGCGCTGCCACCGCGTCGACGGAGGCCTGCATCTGCGGCACCGAATGCGCGTCCATGGCCAGGCCCATGGCTTCATGTCCCGCCGCCTGCAAGGCCGAGGCCACGGCCTGCGCCTTGGCCTCGTCGCGGCCCGACACCGCCACGCGCGCCCCAGCCATCGCCAGGCCCCAGGCAATCGCCTCGCCAATGCCACCGTAGCCGCCGGGTACGTAAGCGGTTTTGCCGCGCAGGTCGAACAGGCCTGTCAGCGCGGCGCTGAAATCAATTTGAGGTGTGATGCTCATGGATGGCAAATTGTGAGGCGCAAAGCGGGGCGGCGGCGAAAGGGTTTTCCTCAGTCCATCAAAAGGCCACCGTTGAGGTCGATGATCTCGCCCGTGATGAAGCCCGACAGCGGCGAGGCCAGGAAGCGCACCACGTGGGCGAACTCCTCAGGCTCGCAGAAGCGGCCGACCGGGATGTCCTTGAGCAGCTTCTGGCGCTGCTCCTCATTGAGCTGTTC
The DNA here is from genome assembly GCF_056405515.1 of Polaromonas sp. P1_G2. Taxonomy (NCBI): domain Bacteria; kingdom Pseudomonadati; phylum Pseudomonadota; class Betaproteobacteria; order Burkholderiales; family Comamonadaceae; genus Polaromonas; species Polaromonas sp. P1_G2. The sequence goes on along the minus strand of NZ_JBFUBY010000009.1, from coordinate 28,631 downwards.
GGTGATCATGGGGGTTTTGACGTAGGCCGGCGCGACAGCGTTGGCCGTGACGCCGAAGGGCGCAAGCTCGCGTGCCAGTGAAAAGGTCAGCGAACTCATCGCGCCCTTGGACACCGAGTACGCCGTGCCCGCCGTCAGCCCCCCGGTCTTGGCCGCCAGGGAACTGGTGTTGACGATGCGGCCGAAGCGCCGCGCCTTCATTGCCGGCACCACCTGCTGCGCGAGGTAAAACGCGCCGTCCAGGTTGGCGCCCAGCACGCGCCGCCACTCGCCGGCTTCGGTGGCTTCGACCTTGTTGTTGGAGAGGATGCCCGCGTTGTTGACCAGGATGTCGACCGGCCCCAAGGCCTTGACGATGAGCGCATGGCCGTCGCTCACGGCGGCGGCATCGCTGATGTCAAACGAGAACGACAAGGCACGCGAGCCCAGTTCATCGGCCAGCGCGCGGTTGCGCTCATGGCTCACATCGACCATCGCGACCTTGCAGCCGTCTTCGAGCAAGGCCTTGACGACGGCCAGGCCCATGGTGCCGGCCGCGCCCGTGACCAGCGCGACTTTGTCTTGAAGCGGTTTCATTCAAATAGCCTTCCGTAAAGACGGGTGATCAAGCATCGAGGACGCTCTTCTTGCCAAACAAACCCCTCGAACGGAAAGTCACGACGGCGATGAACAACAGGTACATAGACATCAGCGACCACTCGGATGCATAGGAGCCCGTGAGACCCACCACCATTCCGACCATGAGCCCGGCAATCACCGCGCCCCACAACGAACCGACGCCGCCCAGCACAATGATCAGGAAGGCCGGCACCACCGCGTCCACGCCCACATGCGGGCGTATGCCCCAGATCGGCGCCATGACCACGCCCGCGATGGCGGCCAGCGCCACGCCCAGGCCGAAGACGAAGAGGCGCAGGCGCGAAAGGTTGATGCCCAGGGCGCGCACCATTTCGCTGTCATGCGCGCCGGCCTTGATGATGGCGCCGTAGGGCGTCTTCTGCAAAAACACCCAGAGCAGCACAATCATCAGGACGGCAAAGCCGCTGGCGAAGAAGCGGTACTTTGAGTAGACCAGGTCCCCCATCAGGAAAGCGCCGGAAATCACCTCCGGCAGCATCAGCTGCTTTTCCGACGAGCCCCACACCAGGCGAATGCCCTCTTCAATCACCAGGGCGGCGCCGAAGGTCAGCAGCAGGCCGTACAGCGGGTCGCGGCCGTAGGTACGCCGCATGCACAGCTCCAGCAGCATGCCGAAGATACCGACAAAAATCGGCGCAAAAACAAGCGCCACGCCGTAACGCGTTCCCAGTGGTAGCGTCATGTACCAGGCCTGCAGGTTGGGAAACATGCCCAATTGCGGCGCGATCAAAAACAGCGCGAAGTACATGCCCAGCGCGAACAACGAGCCGTGCGCGAGGTTGATGGTCTCCATCACCCCCACGATCAGCATGAAGCCCAGCGCGATGAGCGCGAACAGCAGGCCCAGCGAGATGCCGTTGACGAGGTGCGGAATAAGCCGGAGCAGGAAATCCATGTCGGTCTTTGTCAGTCTTTGAGGATCAAGGGCCGGTCAGGCTTCGTAGCTGGGCGTCGCGTCGTAGCTCTCGAGCTTGCAGGCACCCGAGGAATCCTTGTCCATCACGTCCTTGGGATCGGCCTGGGTGAGGATCTTGAAGATATCGTCCTTCTCGGCCGGCTGGTCGTTGTAGCTGGCCATGTAAATCGTCTGCTGGCACTGGTGGGTGACCGGGTCCATCCAGGCGTCGTAGTGCTGCAGGCGGTCGGCGGCGCTCATCTTGCGGCCCTCGAGCTTCTTGATGACCGCGATGTTGTTGGTGGTGCCGGCCTCTTCCACGCAGCGCAGCAGTTCGCGCGTGGCCATGTAGCCGTTGTGGTACACATTGCCCGGCACGCGGATGGCCATGCCCGGGAACTGCTTCTGGTAGGCCGCGACGAATTCCTTCACGCCGGGCAGGTTCAGGCGCCAGTACCAGGTGGTGCCGAAGACGCCGAAGATGGCCTCCGGGCCCAGGCCGTAGACATCGGGCCAGTCCTGCTGGTTGTTGATCCAGGCCATGGTCTGGTTCATCTTGAGCTGCACCACCTGCTGGCGCAGCGCCTTGATGTCATCGCCGCCCACGGCCGTGGCCACCACATTGGGCTTGAGCTGCTGCAGCTTGAGCAGGTAGGACGAGAAGTCGCGCGTGTTCTGCGGCACCAGCAACTCTTCCACGATCTTGCCGCCGTTGGCCTCCACGATGGCGCGCGTTGCCTTGGAGGTGGTGTGGCCCCACACATAGTCGTTGGTCAGCAGCACCCAGTTCTTGCCGCTGGCCTTGATGGCGTTCTTGACGATCGCATTGGAAAAATTGGTGCCATTGCCGTCCCAGACGAACTTGGTGCGGTGGCAGTCCTTGCCGGCCTCAGTCGGGCTGCTGGAGTTGGTGTTGAGGAACACCGTGCCGTATTTCTGCGCCACCTGCGAGATGGCGTTGGACACGCCCGAGTGCACCGCGCCTATCAGGAAGGCCGCCTCGTTGCGCGTGATCATGCGCTCGGCCACACGCGAGCCGGTGGCCGGCGTGGTCTCGGTGTCGATGTGGATGGCCTCGATGCGCCGGCCCAGCACGCCGCCCTTGTCGTTGAACTCCTTGATCGCCATCATGGCGCCCAGCCGCTCCTCGGCGCCCGAGGCCGCGTACAGGCCCGAGGCGTCCATGGTCAGGCCAATGGTCAGCGGCTTCTTCTGGCCGCTCTGCGCCCAGGCGTGGTTGTGTTTCCAGGGGCCCATGAAGGGCGCCGCGCCGTACAGGCCCGCGCCCACCAGCGCCAGGCTGGAGTGCTTGAGCAGCGTTCGGCGCGAAGTGGCCGTGGCCTCGGATTTGGATTCGGGGCTTGTGTCGTTGTTCTTGATGTCGCTCATGGTTTTGTCTCCTGCGTGTGAATGGGTCGAACGGGTTGGCCTAACGGGGAACGATCTTGACGTCGTTGAGTTTTTCCTGTGCTTCGAAAAGGGAGGCGATCAGCTTGTCGCCGAAGCCGGCGTTGCTGGCCTGGATCAGGCTCTGGTGCGTGGCCTCGCCCATAAAGCTGGTGACGGGCAGCATCTCGGCCAGGTGGGTGTAGTAGCGCAGGTCTTTCTGCGCGTTGGCGATGCCGAACTTGAAGCCGGTGACGTCGCCTTCTTTCAGCGTCTTGGTCGCCATCATCTGGAAAATGCCGCAGTTCACGCCGCCGGCCGAGATCACGTCGTAGAGGCGATTCAGGTCCAGCCCGCTTTTGGCCGCGACCGCGAAGGCTTCGGCGATCGAGGCCGCAAAACTCATGGCCATCATGTTGTTGACCAGCTTGAGCACATGGCCGTGGCCTGGCGGGCCGACGTGGAAGATGTTTTCGCAAAAAGCCTTGAGCACCGGCTCCAGCGTCTTGAAGTCTTCAGGCTCGGCGCCCACCATGGTGTTGAGCCGGCCTTCCTCGGCCTCCTTGGGCGTGCGCGCCAGCGGCGCATCGACCAGCTTGATGCCCTTGGCCGCGAGGTCCTTGCGGATGCGGGTGCTGGAGGCCGGCTCTGCCGTGGAGGTGTCGACCACGATCAGGCCTTTGCGGCCGCCGTCCAGCAGGCCGTCCTTGCCGTAGACGATGTCCTCGACCTGGGGCGAGCCCGTGACGCAGATGAACACAATGTCCGATGCCTGCGCGCATTCGGCGTTGGTTTTGGCTTCCTTCGCGCCGGCCGCGATCAGGTCGGCCAGGTTGTCGCGGTTGCGGTTGACCTTGAAGGTCAGGACTAAGCCTTTGGCCAGCAGGTTCTTGGCCATGCCGTGGCCCATCATGCCGATGCCGATAAATCCGATTTTGGGTGTCATGTTGTCTCCGTCTTGTTTCTTGTTTTCAGTTCACGGCTTCAGCCGCACCGGCTGAAGCGCCGCTTCGTTTTCCCGCCCGCGCCTGGTCCCACAGCACGATCAGCCGCGCATAACGCTCGGCAATGTCTTTCACGACCGCCGCGTTGTCCATGGCACCCGAGAACCAGCCGTTTGCGGCATCGGCAAAAATCGAACGCCCCACCGCGAAGCCGCGGCAGATCGCGTGCGGCGCCGCGATGCGAAAGCTCTGGGCTAGTTTTTCCTCGCTGGCTTCCAGGCCCAGCACCAGCACGCCGCGGCAATGCGTGTCATGCTGGTGGATCACCGTGGCGATCTTTTCCCAGGCGGCCGCGCTGGCGGCGGGCGGCAGCTTCCACCAGTCGGGGAAGATGCCGGCCTGGTAAATCTGCTCCAGCGCCAGCGGCACGGTGTCGTCGTCGGAGGGCATGTCCTTGGGCGGAATGACCTCGATGAGGAATTCGTGAAAGCTGTCGACGCTGGCGCGCTGCAGGTCGGCCAGTTTCGCCAGCTGGCTTTCGCGCAGGGCTGGCGTGTCGTGCGGGTGGTAGTACACCAGGCACTTGGCGACGTGCTCGCCGGGCCAGGTGCGCATCGCCGCGCCCAGGCCGGCGCCGGCTTCGAACTGCAGCGGGCGCGAGCCCGGCAGCTCGACCGGCCGCGCCACCCACCAGCCCTTGCCGGTGACCGAAGGAAGCACGTCTTCGCCGAAACGCCCGTCGACGATCACGCCCACACCGGCGCGCTGGCCGGCACCGCGGCGGGCGCCTTCGGCGATCAGGGATTTAAAGACCGGGATGCGTTCCTTGCCCGCGCCGTGGCGCGCGGCAATCTCTTCGAGCTGCATGCGGTGGTCGAAGGCCAGGATGACCAGTTCTTCCCAGCGGCGCGTGCGCGTGCTGGCGCGGTGCAGGTGTTCGAGTTGCGCGTCTTCGCGCAGGCGGCGCGTGGCCGAGCCATGTGCCAGGAAGAACTGCAGCTCTTCCCAGCTCGCCATGGCCGGCGCGCAGCCGTGGCGCGACACGACCAATGCACCGCAGGCATTGGCATAGGCGCAGCAGCGCGTGAGCGGCTCGCCCGGAATCCAGCCGCGCAGAAAACCCGACATAAAGGCATCGCCCGCACCCAGCACGTTGTAGACGTCGACCGGAAAGCCCGGACCTTGCAGGCCTTGCTCAAGCGAATCGGGAATCGCGCCGTCGAACACCACGCAGCCCATGGGGCCGCGCTTGACGACCAGCGTACCGGCCGTCAGTTCGCGCAGGCGGCGCAGGGCGGCCAGCGTGTCGGTGCTGCCGCCGGCGATATGGATTTCTTCCTCGGTGCCGACCACCAGGTCGCATTGGCCGATGATGGTTTGCAGGTGCGCGCTGACCTCGCCCGAAGGCACGAAGCGCTGCTCGCCCATGCCTGGGCTGGTCAGGCCCCAGAGCACGGGTCGGTAGTCGATGTCCAGCACCACGCGTGTGCCCGCGGCCTTGGCCAGCGCCATGGCGCGGGTGCAGCTTTCGTACGTCAGCGGCTGCGACAGGTGGGTCCCGGAAATCAGCAGCGCCTTGGACGAGGCGATAAAGGCCGCGTCGAAATCGTCCGGGCTGATCGCCATGTCGGCGCAGTTGTCGCGGTAAAAAACCAGCGGGAAGGTGTCGCGGTCCTGGATGCCCAGGAAGACCAGCGCGGTCAGGCGCTTGGGGTCGGTGCCCACGTGGCTCACGTCCACGCCCTCGGCCGCCAGGGTTTCACGCACAAAGCGGCCGTTGTGCTCGTCGCCCACGCGGGTCAGCATGGCCGGCTTGAGGCCCAGGCGCGCCACGCCCACGGCGGTGTTGGCGGGTGAGCCGCCCAGGTATTTGCTGAAGCTCTGCATGTCTTCCAGCCGGCCGCCGATTTGTTCGCCATACAGGTCGACGGCGGCGCGGCCCATGCAGATCAAATCCAGCGGACGATTCATGCGGCCCCCTTGCGCGCGGCCTTGGCTGCTACCGGCTTGGTTCTGGTTTTCGCGGCGCCCTGCTCGGCCAGCTGGTGCCCGGTGCTGACCACCAGCGCCTGCGCCAGGCACAGCGGCGCGACCAGCGAACGGAAGGGCTTGGAGGAATCGTCGGCCAGCTCCAGGCAGACCTTGGCATGCGCCTTGAGCGGCGAAATCGGGCCGTCGGTGATGGCGATCACCGAGGCGCCCAGTTTGGCGGCGACGGCGGCAGCCTCGATGACCTCGGGCGAGTAGTTGCGAAAGCTCGCGGCGATCAGCACGTCGCCGGGCGCGATGGAGCGCAGGCTTTCGCGCAGCATGCCGCCGGTGCCGTCGAGCAGGTGCGTGCGCAGTTCAAGCTGGCTCAGTGCATAAGCCAGGTAACCCGCCACCGGAAAAGCGCGGCGCTGGGCCAGCACATGGATGCGCGGCGCCGAGGCCATGAGTTTCACGGCCGCTTTGAGGTCGGCCTGGGCGATGGTTTCTTCGAGGTGGCCGAGCTCGGCCACCGATTCGCCCACCAGCTGGTGCAGCACACCGGCCGGCGCGCGCTCGCCGTTGAGCTGCTTGCGGCGCAGCTGGTCTATGCGTTCGCGGTAGCTGTCGGAACGCTCCAGCAAGTGGCCGCGGAACACCTGCTGCATTTCGGAAAAACCACCATAGCCCAGCGCGTTGGCGAAGCGGATCATGGCCGAAGGCTGCACCTCGGTGGCCTCGGCCACCGTTGCCACCGTGCCCAGGGCCAGGTCGTTGGGCTGCTCGAGCGCGAAGCGCGCGATGCGCTGCAGCTGCTTGGACATGTCCGGGTAAGTCCGGCCAATCAGCGCCTTGAGTTCTTCGTAAGTCGTTGCAGAGTCCATATGTCGTTGCCGCCTCGGGGAATGCGATGGACGGGCCGGGCCTGCGTCGCATCAAATTAGAATAAATGTTCTTGCTTGTTTAAATAATAGAACGTATATTCTGTTCTGTCCAGCCCTTCTTCAGCTTTTCTTTTCCAGCGCCTTATTCCTGTACCCATTCACCCAGAACAAACGAAGAGACAAGGTCCCCATGCAACTCGCCTCCGGCCGCGCGCCGCTGATTCCCCTGCCGATGCTCGCAACCCTGCTGGTGCTGCTGTCCACACCGCTGTGGGTGGGCCGCGTCGGGCTGTACCAATACCTGGCCCTGGAAATCATGATCTGGGTGCTGTTCGCACTGGGCTACAACCTGTTGCTGGGCTTCACCGGACTGCCCTCCTTCGGGCACGGCGCCTTCTTCGGCACGGGCGCCTACGCCTTCGGCCTGCTGCAGCTCAAGGTCTGGCCCAACCTGTGGTTCGACCTGGCCGGCGCGGTGCTGGTCACGGCGGCGCTGGGCGCTCTGGTGGCGCTGTTCATCTCGCACCGGCGCGGCATTTATTACGCGCTGCTCACCATCGCCTTCGGCCAGGTGTTCTGGTTCATCGCCAACAAATGGCATACCGTCACGGGCGGTGAAGACGGGCTGCTCAACATCAAGCGCCTGCCGGCCGATTTCGGTTTTGTGTCTTTCAACCTTTCGGGTAACAACGCCCTCTTTTTCTTTTGCCTGGCGCTGTTCGCGCTGGTGCTGCTGGGCCTGTGGCGCCTGATCCATTCGCCGCTGGGCCGCATCTTCAGCGCCATCAAGCAGAACGAAATGCGCGCGGCCTTTGTGGGCTACAACGTCTGGCTCTACAAATGGCTGGCCTTCACGATCTCCACCGCGGTGGCGGGCCTGGCCGGTGCGCTGTTCGCCATGGCGCAGCAGTCGGCCTACCCCAATGTCATGAGCCTGCACAACTCGGGTTTTGTCGTGATGATGGTGTTGATAGGCGGCGGGCTGGTGAGCTTCTGGGGCCCCGTCATAGGCGCGACCTTCTTTATCCTGGCGCGCGACCTGCTCGGCGCCTACACCGAAACCTGGCTGCTCTGGTACGGCCTGATCTTCATGGCCATGGTGCTGTTCAAGCCCGAAGGCGTCGCCGGCGCATGGCAGGCCTGGAAGGCCAGGCCGCGGCGCAACGCACCAGCCAAACCGGTGCACGCGGGAGGTGCGCTGTGAAGCTCTTCGAGGCCAGCGGCCTTTCCAAACGTTTTGGCGCCCAGGTGGTGCTGCAAGACATCACGCTCAGCTTCGAGGAGGGCCAGCTCAACGGCATCATGGGCCCCAACGGCGCGGGCAAGACCACCTGCTTCAACGTACTGACCGGCCGCTACAAGCCGGATCGCGGCCGCGTGACCTTTGCCGGCGAGGACATCACCGGCCTGTCGCCGCGCGAGATCGCGCGCAAGGGGGTGTCGCGCTCCTTCCAGATCATGAATTTGTTCGACAGCTACACCGCGCTCGACAACGTGCTGGTGGCCACGCCGCATGTGCGCAGGCAGGGCTTCAACCCCTGGCGCGACCTGGGCGCCGACAGCACGGCGCTGCAGCTGGCCGCGGCCATCCTCGAACGCGTGGGCCTCAAGGGCAAGGAGCGCACGCTGGCCAGCAGCCTGTCTTACGGCGAACGCCGCGCGCTGGAGATCGGCGTCGCGCTGGCGGCCGAGCCGCGCATGCTCTTCCTCGACGAGCCCACCGCCGGCCTGGGCGCCGAAGGCACGGCGCGCCTGATGGAGCTGGTGAAAGAACTCAAGCGCCAGCTCACGATTGTGATCATCGAACACGACATGAACTTTCTTTTCAAACTCGCCGATCAGATCTCGGTCATCCACTGGGGCCAGGTCATCAGCCAGGGCACGCCCGACCAGCTGCGGCAAAACGAATGGGTGCGCCGCTCCAACCTGGGAGCGCTGGCATGAGCGCGGTGCTGAAGCCGGCGACCCAGGCGGACATGCTGACTGTGGATCGTATCGACACCTTTTATGGCGAAACGCAGGTGCTGTTCGACGTGTCGCTCAAAGTCGGCGCCGGCGAGGTGGTGGCGCTGCTGGGCCCCAACGGCGCGGGCAAGACCACGCTGCTACGCTCCATCCTGGGCCTGACGCCGCCGCGCAAGGGAAGCATCGCGTTTGATGCGCGCGACATCACACGCATGCCCACGCACGAGATCGCCAAGGCCGGCATGGGCTGGGTGCCCGACGACAGGCGCATCTTCCCGACGCTGACGGTGGCGCGCAACCTCGCCATCGCGCGCAAGGCCACGCGCTTCCGGTCCTGGCACGAGAAAGAGTGTTTTGAGATCTTCAGCGCGCTCGAGTACCTGATGCACCGCGAGTGCGAAAATCTCTCGGGCGGCGAGATGCAGATGGTGGCGATCTCGCGCGCCCTGCTGGGCTCGCCCGGCCTGGTGCTCTTCGACGAGCCCAGCCAGGGCCTGGCGCCCAAGGTGGTGCAGGACGTGATGAAGACCATCAGCCGGCTCAAGGCCGAAGGCATCGCGGTGCTGGTGGTCGAGCAGAACGTGCAAAGCGCGCTGCAGGTGGCCGACCGCGCCTATGTGATGAACCAGGGCGTGATCGTCCACGAGGGCCCCGCGGCCGACCTGCGCAACGACGCCGCCTTGTGCCGGCAGCTTTTGGGAGTCTGACCCGCATGAGCCATCCACTCCATCCACTGTTACGCGTTGAAAACGTCGCCAAGCAATACCAGCGCGGCGTCTTCCGCAAGACCACGACTTTTTCATTGAACGCCGATTTCGAGGTGCACAAGCCCTGCGTGGTCGGCGTCATGGGCCCCAACGGTTCGGGCAAGACCACGCTGTTCGAGCTGATCACCGGCAGCAACCTGCCGAGCGCGGGCCGCGTGCTCGTCAACGGCCAGGACATCCACCAGGTGCGCACGCGTGAGCGTGACCGGCTGGCGATCCACTACCACCAGTCCTACCAGGTACGGTCCTTCCAGAAGACCAAGCCCGACTTCATGCTGGCGCACGCGCAAAGCGATTCGCCGCTGGTGCACCTGTTCGATGAGCCACAGTTCAACACGCAGGACGGCTACATCGGCTTCATGCTGGACTTCTTCGCCAAACTCAAGGCCAACGGCCGGCTGGTGTTTTTATGCCTGCACCCGAACGAGCCCTACCACGTCGACATCCTGCGGCAATGCTGCGAGCGCTTTATCTTTGTGCAGAAGGGCGCGATCAGTGAAGCGCCGGACTTCGATACGCTGGCGCGCGACGAGAAGGTCAGGGCTTACCTGGGGGCGCTGGCGCCGGCGGTTTGATCCACGGCGCCGCAAGCAGCTCAAATCAGGCTGTGCTTCCTGGCCCGGTAGGCCAGCTTCGCGCGCGTGGTGTTGAGCCGCCGCGCCGCCGCCGAAAGATTTCCCTGGCAGGCGGAGATGGCGTGTTCCAGCGTGTCGCGCTCGGTTTGCTCCAGGGACTGCGGCGTGCCGGTGGCGCCCGCTGGCACGGGATTCGCGCAGGCCTGTGCCCCATCGAAGTTCAAGGTGCCTGAACTGCCCTGCAGCCGCAAGGTCATGACCTCGGTGCTCAGGGTCTCGCCGCCGGTAAACAGGTGGTGCACGTCGATCAAGCCGTCGGCATCGGCCATGATCACGGCGCGCTCGATCAGGTTTTGCAATTCACGTATGTTGCCGGGAAAACCGTAGTTCAGCAGCGTGCGCACCGAGGCCTGCGTGAAGCCGCCGGTGTTGCAGCCGTGCTTGCGCCGGTAGTGGTTCAGGAAATGGTTCATCAGCAGGGGAATGTCGTCGCGCCGTTCGCGCAGCGGCGGCAGATGGATGGGGAACACATTGAGCCGGAAGAACAGGTCTTCGCGGAACCGGCCTTCGCGCACGGCCTGGCGCAAATCCTCATTGGTGGCGGCCACCACACGCACGTCGACCGCGATGCCGCGCGTGCCGCCCACGCGCTCGACCTCGCCCTCCTGCAGGGCGCGCAGCAGCTTGCCCTGGGCCACAAAACTCAGCATGCCGATTTCGTCCAGGAACAGGGTGCCGCCGCTGGCCCGCTCAAAGCGGCCCGGCCGCGAATGGCTGGCCCCGGTGTAGGCGCCGCGCTCCACGCCGAACAGCTCGGACTCGATCAGGGTTTCCGGGATGGCCGCGCAGTTCACCGCGATAAACGGCTGGTCTTTGCGCGGGCTGATCCTGTGCAGCATGCTGGCGAACTTTTCTTTGCCCACACCCGACTCCCCCGTGAACAGCACGGTGGCGGTGGTGCGTGCCACCCGGCTCAGCTGGTGGCAGGCCGCGTTGAAGGCGGATGAGGCCCCCACCATCGCGTCGCCGGCCGGCACGTCGCTGGTCGCCAGGTCGGCCGGCCCCGCTTCGCTGCGTGCATAGGCCGCGGTGTCGACAAACTCCCGGGCGTTCAGGTAGCGCATGTCTTCTTCAATGTTGTCCCACTTGTCGGCGGACTTGCCGACCACCCGGCATTGCGCCTGGCCCATGGACCGGCACATGGTTTCCCGGAAAACGATGAGGCGGCCGAACAGCGTGCTGACATAGCCCGTGGCATAGCCCACCTGCATCCAGCAGGCCGGGGAGCCGCCTATGCCGTAGGCGGCGATGTGTTCATCGTCCTCGCTGGAGTTGTGCCAGATGAATTCGCCCTCATAGCCGCTGGTGTCCGGGTCGTAGGTCACGCTGACCAGCTCCACCTTCACTACGCCCTCGAGCGCGTGCAGGCGCGTGCCGGCCATGGCGGCCGCCGGCGGGTCGGCGTCGGGCCAGTGCTTGCGCACCAGCTGGGCATCGCGGGCGCCGCTGACGTAACCGGCGCGGGTGAACAGGCCGCGGGCTTTTTCGATGCCCAGGCTGTCGATCATTTCGCGGCGCATGGACCCCAGCGCCTCGGTGTGCAGCAGCACCATGCGCTGGTCCTGCAGCCAGATGCGCCCGTCGCCCGGTGAAAAGAACAGGCATTCGCTGATGTCGGCGATCGTCGGGTGCGTGTCGCCGCCTATGTGCGTGCTGGCAAACCCGCCCAGGGCCTTGGCCACCGACGCGCTGTCGAAGCTGCCCAGCGCGACCCCGGTGGCGCGGGCCACTTCGGCCAGGGAAATGCGATCGGATACGCGCATGGCCTTGCTCCTCGATTTGATGGATTTGATCAATTGGTGAAATTTGATTCAACTTTATAACTAGTTGATCAAGAAAACATGGGGGATTTCCATGTGCTGCGCCGCAGCAAACACACCTAGGGTATGTCCCGGTTTTCCCAGTGAAAAAGCTTTGGGTGCAGCGCAGCAAGCGGGCCTTTGCGCGCGGCGCTGGTACATGCATTGCGATACAGGAGCACGACGCGCCGATGTGGCGAGCTGATCAAACAACCGTAAGGACAAAAGCAAATGGGTGTATCCGACGCGATGGCATTTCTGGATTTTTCCGCGCTGGCGCAAGCGCCGCTGGGCGGCGGGAAGCGCGACGTGGTCGAACCGGCGACCGGCAAGGTGATGTGCACGGTGGGCATCGCCAACGCGGCGGACGTGGCCGCGGCCACGCGGGCGGCGGCCACCGCGCAAAAGCCCTGGGCCGCCCTGCCCCCGCGTGAAAGGGCCGACGTCTTCCGCCGCGCCGGCGCGCTGTTCCAGCAGCACTTCGACGAACTCGCGCTGTATGCCACGCGGGAGACCGGCGGCATATTGCCCAAGGGGCAGCACGAGATTCGTGAAGCCATCACCATCTGCCACCTGGCCGCCGCCATGCCGCTGCAGCCCCAGGGCCATGTGCTGCCCAGCGTGCCGGGGCGCACCAGCATCGCCCGCCGCGTGCCGCATGGAGTGGTGGGTGTCATCTCGCCCTTCAACTTTCCGCTGATCCTGACGTTGCGCGCGGTGGCGCCGGCGCTGGCCGCGGGCAATGCCGTGGTCATCAAACCCGACACCCGCACACCGGTGACCGGCGGCCTGATGATCGCGCGCATTTTTGCGGAAGCGGGCCTGCCCAGGGATTTGCTGCATGTGTTGCCCGGCGACGCCGAAGCCGGTGAAGCCCTGGTCACCGACCCGCGGGTGCCCATGATCGCCTTCACCGGCTCGCCCGCGGTGGGCCGGCGCATCGGCGAGCTGGCGGGCAAGCACCTCAAGAAGGTGTCGCTGGAACTCGGCGGCGCGAACTCGCTGATCATCCTGGACGATGCCGACCTGGACATCGCCGCGAGCAACGCCGCCTGGGCCGCCTACCTGCACCAGGGCCAGATCTGCATGGCCGCCAACCGCATCCTGGTGCACCAGAGCATCGCGGCCCCGCTGCTGCAGCGCCTGGTTGCCAAGGCCACGCACCTGCCGGTCGGCGACGGCGCCACCGGCCAGGTCGCGCTTGGGCCGCTGATCGATGCGCGCCAGCGTGACCGCGTGCACGCCATCGTGCAGGACAGCATCAAGGCCGGCGCGAAGCTGGAAGCCGGCGGAAGCTACGACGGCCTGTTCTACAAGCCGACGGTGCTGTCGGGCGTGAAGCCCGGCATGCGCGTGTTCGACGAAGAGACTTTCGGCCCGGTGGCCAACATCGTCACCTTCGGCAGCGACGAGGAAGCGGTCGCGCTGGCCAACAACAACAGCGGCAGCCTGGCCTGCGCCGTCATCTCCCGTTCGGTGGGCCGCGCCATGGCGGTGGGGCAGCAGCTCAAGGCCGGCATGGTCCACATCAACGACCAGACCGTCAACGACGACTGCGTCAATCCCTTCGGCGGCCCCGGCATCGCGGGCAACGGCAGCAGCGTGGGCGGCCCGTCCGACTGGGAGGAATACACGCAATGGCAGTGGATGACCGTCAAGGACACCGCGCCCATGTTCCCGTTCTGAACCAGACGTTCAGCCCCTCACCACTTCAAGGAGACCTTTCATGAATCCGCACACCCGGGAGGCTTTATGAGCCTGCAAGGCAAAACCATTGTCATCACCGGCACCTCGTCCGGCATAGGCGCCGAGGTCGCCAGGCTGGCGCGCTTCCAGGGCGCGACGGTCATCGGCATGGACCGCAACGATCCCAGCCTCACGCTGGACGGCTTCATCAAGGCCGACCTCGGCACCGCCGCGGCGATAGACGCCGCCGTGGCCCAATTGCCGGCCCAGGTCGATGCCCTGTGCAACATCGCCGGCGTACCCGGCACGGCTGACGGCGAGCTGGTGGCCCGCGTGAACTACCTGGGCCTGCGGCACCTGACGGAAAAGGTGCTGGCGCGCATGCCGCGCGGCGCCAGCATCGTCAACGTGGCGTCCATATTGGGCGCCGAATGGCCGCAGCGGCTGGCCCAGCACAAGGAGTTGGCGGCCGCCAAAGGGTTTGAAGCCGGCGCGGCGTGGCTGCGCAGCCACCCGGTGCCGCAGGCGACCTGCTACCAGTATTTCAAGGAAGCCCTGATCGTCTGGAATGCCGTGCAGTCGCAGGAGTGGTTCCTGGGCAAAGGCGTGCGCATGAACTGCGTGGCGCCCGGCCCGGTGTTCACGCCCATCCTGGGCGACTTCGTCGCCATGCTGGGCCAGGAACGCGTCCAGGCCGATGCCCACCGCATGCTGCGCCCCGGCTTTGCCGACGAGATCGCACCCGTCATCGCCTGGCTGTGCAGCGACGCCGCGCGCTGGGTCAGCGGTGCCAACATTCCGGTCGACGGCGGCCTGGCCTCCACCTATATCTGACTACCTCTAGCGACGGCACGCCAAGGATGCGAGGGCATCCATCCCCAACCCACGACAAACACGACACATAACGAGGAGACAAAAACCATGACAAAACTATTCACCCCCTTCAGGCTCAGCACGCTGGCGCTGAGTTGCCTGGCCTGCATGCTGCAGGCCCATGCCTTCGAGCTGGAATCCAGCGACCCCGACACCAAGATCCGGCTGGACTTCACACCCAAGTACAGCCTGGCCTGGCGGATGAAAGACCCGTCCGCGCTGCTCACCTCGCCGGCCGCCCGCGGCGACGGCGGCGTCACCAACGAGAACGACGGCGACCTCAACTTCAAGAAGGGCCTGATCTCCAACCGCGCCGACCTGCTGACCGAGTTCGACTACAACCGCAGCAACTGGGGCCTGCGCGTCAGCCACTCCGCCTGGTACGACTCGCAATACCTGCGCGCCAACGCCAACGACGGCACGGCCGGCGTCAGCAACTTCGCCGGCCAGCCCGCCAACCAGTTCGTCCCCGCGACGCGGGACCAGCACGGCCGCGGCGACGAATTCCTCGACGCCTTTGTCTGGGGCAAGGGATCCCTCGGCAGCATGCCGGCCTCGATACGCGTCGGCAAACACGCGCTGCAGTACGGCGAGAGCGTGTTCTTCGGCCAGAACGGCATCGCCAACGCGCAGGGCCCGGTGGACATCGCAAAAATCGTCTCGGTGCCGAACTGGCAGTTCAAGGAAGTGCTGCTGCCGGTGGAACAAATCTCCGGCACGCTGCAGGTGGCCGAGGGCGTGACGCTGGGCGGCTACTACCAGCTCAAGTGGCGGCCCAGCAAGATCCCCGGCGTCGGCAGCTATTTCTCCAACCAGGACTACATAGGCGGCGGCCGCGTCTACCTCGGCGGGCCGGTGCTGCCCACCGACACCAGCCGCGACCAGAAGCCGGGCGACAGCGGTCAGTTCGGCGCGCAGCTGCGCTGGGCGCCGGCCGGCGGCAACTACGAGTTCGGCCTGTACGCGGCGCGCTACAACGACAAGACCCCGGCCGTCCCGGTGTTCGACCTGATCAACGGCAATGTGCACAACGTCTATGCCAAGGGCATCAAGACCGTGGGCGCCAGCGTCACCTCGTCGATAGGGCAGCTCAACTGGGCGCTCGAAGGCTCGCTGCGCAGCAACGCGCCGCTGGCCAGCGATCCGGCCGTGCTGGGCGGCGCGCCCTTTATGCCGCCGGCCAACTGCGACGGCTCGTCTTCCAACCCCTGCTACGCCATCGGCAGGACGGCGCACGTGAATCTGTCGGGCATCTATGTGCTCAACAAGTCCGGCTTGTGGGACGGCGGCGCCCTGGTGGCGGAACTGGCTTGGAACCGGCTGCTGAGCGTGAGCAAAAACCCCAGCGCTGTCGGCTTCGGCGGGCTGGACCCCAACGCCACGCGTGACGCCGCGGCCTTTCGCATGATCTTCGAGCCGCAGTACTTCCAGGTGCTGCCGGGCCTGGACCTGTCCATCCCGCTGGGCCTGGGCTACAACTTCGGCGGCCGCTCCTCAGCCGTCATCAACTTCGCCGGCGGCGCCAGCAACGCGGGCGACGTGAGCATAGGCATCAAAGGCAAATACCAGAACGTCTGGAACTTCGCCCTGAACTACACCGCCTTCTTCGGCAAGGAAAACACCCTGACCGTCACCGACCCCAGCACCCCGACCCGCATGCTGTCCTATGGGCAGAGCCTGAAAGACCGCAACTACGTTTCCTTCACCGCTTCACGCACTTTCTGAAAAACATTACAGAGACAACCATCATGATGCACACCGCAAAACATTCATGGCTCGTGGCCGCCCTGCTGGCCGGCGCCATGTCCGCCCAGGCCGCCGTCACCGCCGAAGAGGCCGCCAAACTCAAATCCTCGCTGACGCCCATGGGCGCCGAGAAAGCCGGCAACAAGGACGGCAGCATCCCGCCCTGGGAAGGCGGCCTGGCCAAGGCCGCGCCGGGCTACAAGAACGGCGATGCGCGGCCCGACCTGTATCCCAACGAAAAACCCCTCCTGTCGATCAACGCCAAAAACATGGCGCAGCACGCCGACAAGCTGACCGACGGCGTGCAGGCGCTGATGAAGAAGTACCCCGACTTCCGCATCGATGTCTATCCCACGCACCGCACCGCGGCGGCGCCGCAGTCGGTGTACGACAACACCTTCAAGAATGCCACGCGGGCCAAGACCATCGAAGGCGGCTACGGCATGGAAGGCGCTTTCGGCGGCACGCCGTTCCCGATTCCCAAGGACGGCTATGAAGCCATGTGGAACCAGCGCACGGCCTGGCGCGGCGGCAACTTCGCCATGCCGATGCGTGTGTGGGTGGTGACCTCCGACGGCAAACGCACCATGGCCTCCGGCGGCACGCAGACCATACGCCAGGCCTTCTACGACAAGGACGGCAGCGCCGAGAAGTTCGACGGCTACTACCAGTACGGCAAGCTGGTGGTCAACGCGCCGGGCTCCAAGGCCGGCGAGGCCATCCTGGCGCTCGACGGCGTTTCGGAAGCCGCGCCGCGCGGGCTGTGGCAATACCTGGTGGGCCAGCGCCGCGTGCGCAAAGCGCCTTCCGTGGCCTATGACACGCCCGACTCGGTGACTTCCGGCATTGGCCTGTTCGACGAAGCGTTCACGCTGTTCGGCCCCATCGACAAGCACGAGCTCAAGCTGGTCGGCAAGAAAGAAATCTACATCCCCTACAACAACAACCGCGCCGCCTCCGCGAAGATCGAAGACCTGGTGACGCCCAACACGCTGAACCCCGCGCAGGTGCGCTGGGAACTGCACCGCGTGTGGGAAGTCGAGGCCACGCTGGCGGCCGGCAAGCGCCACGTGGTGCCCAAGCGCAAGTACTACATCGACGAGGACTCCTGGCAGATCGCGCTGTTCGACGGCTGGGACGCCAAAGGCCAGCTCTGGCGCACCAACTACGCGCTGATGCTGACGGCGCCCGACATTCCGGCGGTGACCAACATCGTGCTGTGGGGCGGTTATGACATGCAGACCGGCGCCTACTACCTGAACATGGCCTCCAACGAACTGCCCAAGCAGTACGAAATGCAGCCGCCGATTCCGCGCTCCTTCTTCAGCGCCGAGTCCCTCGCCAGCGAAGGCGCGCGCTGATGGCTGGAGTCACCCGACGGCAAGCCGTCCTGGCGGGGCTGGGCGGGATTGCCGCGCTGCCCGCCTGGGCAGCCAATGTGCCGGCGGTGCTGTCGCAAGCCGCGCTGCTCACACCCAAGGCCTTGGGCGCGGCCACGCTGGCCGTGGCACGGGCCGGTGACCGGCTGGTGGCCGTCGGCGAGCGCGGCACGGTGCTGCTGTCGGACGACCATGGCGCAAGCTGGCGGCAGGCGCAGGTTCCGGTGCAAGCCACTTTGACGGCCGTGTGTTTTGCCGACGCGCGCACCGGCTGGACTGCGGGACACCTGGGCGTGATCCTTCGCAGCGTGGATGGCGGCGCCAGCTGGCACAAGCAGCTCGACGGCGTGCAGGCGGCCAAACTCGTGAAGCAGGCTGCGGAGCGTTCAGGCGATGCCGGTGCCATGGCGCAGGCGCAGCGCCTGGTGGAAGAAGGCGCGGACAAACCTTTTTTTGACCTCGAATTCATCGACGCCCTGCGCGGCTTTGCCGTCGGCGCCTACAACCTGATGTTCGCCACCACGGACGGTGGCAAGAGCTGGACGGCCCTGGGGCCGCGGCTGCCGAACGCCAAGAACCTGCACCTGTACGGCGTGCGCGCGCGCGGCCGCATGCTGGTGATCGCCGGCGAACAAGGCCTGCTGCTGCGTTCCACCGACGGCGGCGCCAGCTTCAGCGCGCTCGCGTCGCCCTACAAGGGCAGTTTTTTCGGCCTGCTGCAAACACGCGGCGGCGCGCTGGTGGCCTACGGCCTGCGCGGCTCGGCGTATCGCTCCGCCGATGAAGGCCTGCACTGGGACAAGCTGGACACCGGCCTGCCCATGGCGATCGGGGCCGGCATGGCTTTGCCGGACGGCGGCTTTGTGCTGGTAAGCCAGGCGGGCGACGCCCTGGTGGGCGGCGCGGACGGGCCCGCCCTGCGGCGCATCCCGGCGCGTGAAGCGGTTCCGGTTTCCGGCGCCGCCCTGGCGGCCGACGGCAGCCTGGTGCTGGCGAGCCTGCGCGGCATGCGGCGTGTGGAACTGCCCGCCAGCTAAAAGAAAAAAAGAAGAGAACCACCCGGAGACCAGCGCCGCGCACGCGGCAAGACTTTATGCACGCCGATTCATCCTCCTCCACCCAACCCGTTGTCGCGCGGCTTGAAGATTTCGACACGCGCTCGGGCACGCTGCTTGAGCGCGCTTTTTTTAACCACCGGCCCTGGGTCATGGCGGTGTGCGTGCTGCTCACCCTGTTGCTGGGCTGGCAGGCTACCAAGTTGCGTCTGAACGCGAGTTTTGAAAAAACCATTCCGACGGGCCATCCCTACATCGTCAACTACCTGGCGCACAAGAGCGACCTGGGCGGCCAGGCCAATGCGCTGCGGCTGGTGGTGCAGGCCCGGCAGGGCACGATCTTCGACAAGGCCTATCTCGACGCACTGCAGAAGATCAATGACGAGATCTTCCTGCTGCCCGGCGTGGACCGCCCTTTCATGAAGTCGCTGTGGACCTCCAACACCCGCTGGGTGGCCGTGACCGAAGAAGGCCTGGACGGCGGGTCGGTGATCCCCGACGCCTACGACGGCTCGCCCGCCAGCCTGGCCGGCTTGCGTGCCAACGTCGAGCGTTCGGGCGAGATCGGCCAGCTGGTCGCGGGCGACTTCAAGTCCAGCATCGTGTTTGTTCCCCTGCTGGACCGCAACCCCGAAACCGGACAGGCGCTGGATTACGGCGAGTTGTCCCGGCAGATCGAAGTCCTGCGCGCCAAATACGGCAGCGACACGCTGCAGGTCCGCGTGACCGGCTTCGCCAAGGTCGCGGGCGACCTGATCGAAGGACTGCACCAGGTGCTGCTGTTTTTTCTGCTGGCCCTGGCCATCACCACGGTGGTGCTGTTCGGCTACACGCGCTGCAAGCGCAGCACCGCGCTGGTGGTGGCCTGTTCGCTGGTGGCGGTGGTCTGGCAGTTCGGCCTGCTGGCGCTGCTGGGCTACGAGCTCGACCCCTATTCGGTGCTGGTGCCTTTCCTGGTGTTCGCCATCGGCATGAGCCACGGCGCGCAGAAGATGAACGGCATCATGCAGGACATAGGCCGCGGCACGCACCGTGTCGTGGCCGCGCGCTACACCTTCCGGCGCCTGTTTGTCGCAGGCCTGACCGCGCTGCTCTGCGATGCCGTGGGCTTCGCGGTGCTGGTCATCATCCAGATCAAGGTCATCCAGGACCTGGCCCTGATCGCCAGCATAGGCGTGGCGGTTCTGATCTTCACCAACCTCGTGCTGCTGCCCATCCTGCTGTCCTATGTGGGTGTGGCGCCCGCCGCCGCCGCGCGCAGCCTGCGCCAGGAAACACCGCAAGGGACGCAACGTTCATGGCTGTGGGCCTTGCTGGACCATTTCACGCAGAAGCGCTGGGCTACAGCGGCGGTGATCGTTGCCACCCTGATGGCCGCGGGTGGCTATGCCATCAGCCTGCATCTGAAGATCGGAGACCTGGACCCAGGCGCCTCCGAGCTGCGCCCCGGCTCGCGCTACAACCAGGACAACGCCTACCAGATCGCCCACTACGCGGCCAGCGCCGACATCCTGACCGTGATGGTGACCACGCCCGCGGATAAGTGCACGGCCTATGGCACGCTGGCCAAGGTGGACGCCCTGGCCTGGCAGCTGGAGCAGCTGCCCGGGGTGGAATCCACCAACTCCATGGCCGCGCTGTCCAAGCTGGCCATGGTGGGCTACAACGAGGGCAACTTCAAGTGGTTTGAACTGCTGCCCAACGAAGGCGCCCTGGGCGGCGTGCAGACGCGCGCGCCGCGCGAGCTCTTCAACCAGAGCTGCTCATTCCTCGCGCTCTACGTCTACCTGAAAGACCACAAAGCCGAAACCCTGGCGCGCGTGGTGGCCGACGTGGAGCGCTTCGCGGCCTTCAACAACACGCCCGACGTCAGCTTCAAGCTGGCGGCGGGCAGCGCCGGCATAGACGCGGCCACCAACATCGTGGTGGGCAAGGCCATGCGCGAGATGCTGCTGTGGGTGTATGCGGCGGTGGTAATTCTGTGCTGGATCACTTTCCGCTCCTGGCGCGCGGTGGTGGTGGCGGTGCTGCCGCTGGTGCTGACCTCGATCCTGTGCGAAGCGCTGATGGTGGGCCTGGGCATGGGGGTGAAGGTCGCCACGCTGCCGGTGATCGCGCTGGGCGTGGGCATAGGCGTGGACTACGCGCTGTATGTGCTCAGCATCACGCTGGCCCGCATGCGGGAAGGCGCCAGCCTGTCCGAGGCCTACCACCATGCGCTGCAGTTCACCGGCCGCGTCGTGCTGCTCACCGGTATCACGCTGGCGCTGGCCGTCGGCACCTGGGCTTTCTCGCCGATCAAGTTTCAGGCCGACATGGGCATCCTGCTGGCCTTCATGTTTGTGTGGAACATGGTGGGGGCGCTGGTCCTGTTGCCGGCGCTGGGCTACTTCCTGCTGCGGCCGGCCGTGGATGCCGCGAGCCCCGTGCCCAAGGGCGCAAGCGCGCTGGTATGAGCGCGCGCGCACTCATTGCCGCGGCGATGCTGCTGTGCGCTTGCACGGCAGGCCAGGCCGCGCCAGAACCCATCGTCATCGGCCAGTCGCTGCCGCTCACCGGCGCGGGTTTTCCGGTCGCCAACCGCGTGCTCGCCGGCGCCCGCGCGCATGTGGAGCGCGTCAACGCGTCGGGCGGAATTGCCGGACGCCCCGTCGAGCTGGTGACGCTGGACGACGGCGGCGACCCCCGGCGCGTGGCGGCCAACCTGCGCACCCTGGTGAGCCGGCACAAGGCGGTGCTGATCGCCAATTGCCTGGGCGAGCGGGCCTGCCTTGAAGCCGCCCAGGCCACGCGCGAACTTCGCGTGCCGCTGGTCGGCCCGATGTCGGGCGCGTCGGCTTTGCGTGCTCCCGATGTCCGCCATGTTTTCAGCCTGCGGCCGGACGACGCGCGGGAGGCCGAGGCGCTGGCGCGCCAGCTGGCATCCATCGGCGTCACCCGCGTGGCGGTACTCGCCGACGATTCCGAACCGGCGCGCACGGCGGCGCTGGTGGCGGCCTTGCAACGCGACGGCCGGCAAGTCACGCGCATCACCGCCGACGCACGGCTGGCGTCCATCGAAGCGGCTTTCCGCGACGTGGCCAGGGCTGCGCCGCAAGCCCTGGTCCTCAACCTGGGCAACGAAGTGCTGGATGCGCTGGGCCGGCTTCCGGCCTCGGCCTATGACAGCGTGCCGTCGACCGTCGCCACTTTGTCGACGGCGGGGCTCACGCAGCTGACACGGCTGTTTCGCAACCGGCTGGTGGGCTACACCAGCGTGGTGCCGAATCCCGAGGTGGCACGCCTTCCCATCGTGCGTGAACTCGAGCGCGATGCCGACGATTTCATCGGCCCCGAGGCGATGACCTTCGAAGGCCTGGAGTCCTACCTGAACCTGCGTGTCTGCACCGAAGCCTTGCGCCGTGCCGGCCCGCGCGCCGACGGCCAGCGCCTCGGCGAGGCGATTGAAAGCCTTGGCGCACTGGACCTGGGCGGCTTCAGGCTCTCGTTCGGCCGGGAGCGGCACCACGCATCGGACCATGTCGAGATCGGCATGCGCGCGCGCGACGGCAAATTAATTAGATGACCACATGACCCACCCACGAGGAGACTCTCGAATGAATTCTGTTGTGAAGCCGGTGCTGGAGACGGCCGATATGGACCCTGGCCTGGCCGGCTTTCTGGCCCAGGCCGCCGCGCAGGGCAACCCGCCGCTGGAAAGCCTGCCGCCGGCCATCGCGCGGCAGGTTTACCGCGAACTTGCCGACACATTGGGCCTGCCGGCCCCGGCCATCGGGAAGGTGAAAGACATCAGCTTCCCCGGACCGGGCGGCCCGCTGTGCCTGCGCACATACAGCCCCGACGCCCCAGGCCCCTGGCCCGTGCTGCTCTACGCACATGGCGGCGGTTTTGTCATAGGCGACCTGGAGACCCATGACAAGGTCTGCCGCACGCTGTGCCACCACAGCGGCATGCTGGTCGTGGCGGTGGACTACCGGCTGGCGCCCGAACATCCCTTTCCCGCCGCGCCGGACGACGTCGAGGCCGCCTTGCGCTGGGTGCTCACGAACCCCGCCGCGCTGGGCGGCGACGCCGGCCGCATCGCGGTGGCCGGCGACAGCGCCGGCGCGCAACTCGTGCTGGTCGCAGCGCGCCGCGTCAACGCAAGGGCCGTCCGTGCCCTGGGCCTGATCTACCCGGTGGCGCAGCACCCCAGCCAGCCCAGCGCCTCCTACCCGGAGAACGAAGGCAAATTTCTCACCATGGACGTGATGCGGTGGTTTATGGCCAGCTACCTCGGCAAGCAGCCCGATGCGGACAAGCACCCCGACTTTGCCTTGCTGGACTCAGGCGGCCTGGCCAGCCTTCCCGCCACCTGGGTGGCCACCATGGGCCATGACCCGCTGCGCGACGAAGGCCACGCCCTCGCACAGCGCGTGGCCTCGGCCGGCGTGCAGGTGGCGCACCGGCACTACCCGGAGGCGATTCATGCCTGTATTCATTTCACGGCGGTGTCGCCGGTAGGCCTGCGGGTCATGACGGACCTGGCGCTGTGGCTACGCCAGCGGGTTTGACGGCTTCCCGGCACGCTGGCGCGCAAAGGCCACATACCAGTCCAGGCAAGCGGGGTTGGCCATCGCATCGCGGTTCAGCACTTTCTCGAGCGGCTGGCCCAGCAGCAGCTTCTTGATCGGCAGCTCCTGCTTCTTGCCGGAGAGCGTGCGCGGAATTTCGGGCACGGCAAAGATCTCGTTTGGCACAAAGCGCGGCGACAGCGCGGTCTTGACGGCCTGGTTGAGTTTGGCCTTCATCGCCTCATCCAGTGCCTGGCCGGGACGCAGCACAACGAAGAGCGGCATATAACTTTCGCGGCCCAGGTATTCGAGGTCGACCACCATGGAGTCCAGCACCTCGGGCAGCGCCTCGATGGCGCTGTAGAGCTCGCTGGTGCCCATGCGCAGGCCGTGGCGGTTGATGGTGGCGTCGCTGCGGCCGTAGATGATGCAGCTGCCCGAGGGCGTGACCTTGAGCCAGTCGCCATGCCGCCAGACACCGGGGTAGGTGTCGAAGTAGCTTGCGAGGTAGCGCTGATTGTCTTTGTCGCCGACGAAGTAGAGCGGCATGGACGGCAGCGGCTGCGTGCAGACCAGCTCGCCGACCTCATCGACGACGGATTCGCCCTTGTCGTTCCAGGCCTCGACGGCGCAGCCGAGGATGCGGCATTGCATTTCGCCGGGGACGACGGGCAGCTCGCGGTTGCCGCCAATGAAAGCGCCAGCGAAGTCCGTGCCGCCTGAAATATTGCACCACCAGATGTCGGGGTTTCCAATCTTTGCGAATTGCGCTGTGCCCCAGCGCTGTGTGTCCTCGCTCAGCGGGGAGCCGGTGGTTCCCAGGGTGCGCAGCCGGCTCAGGTCTCCGCATTGCGCAATGTCAATACCCGCCTTCATGCAGTTGGCAAAGAAGGCCGCGCCCGCGCCGAAGAAGGTCGCGCGGGTGTTCGCGACAAAGCGCCACAAGGTGGTCCAGTCGGGCTTGTCCTTGTTCGTGCCGGCCGGGTTGCCGTCGTAGATGCAACAGGTGGTGCCATTGAGCAGGCTGGCGGCCTGTACGTTCCACATGATCCAGCCGGTGGAGCTGTACCAGTGAAAGCGTTCTGGATTGGCCGGGTCGGCATAACTGGGTGCCAGGTCGTTGTGCAGGCGCAGCAGCGCCAGCCCCACCAAGGCCACGCCGCCATGGCCGTGGACGATGGGTTTGGGCAGGCCGGTGGTGCCGCTGGAATAGACGATCCACAGCGGGTGGTCGAAGGGCAACCACAGCGGCTCGAAGGCTTTGGTCTGGGCGTCGTCGCGCGCGACGGCCTGCGCGAAATTCGCGTGGCATGCCGGCACATCCGAGACCGGAAGAATCTCGTGAATGAGCACATGCGTGACGCTGGGCAGGGCCGCAACCAGTTCGGCCACTGCCTCGCCGCGCGCCATGTCGCGCCCGCCGTAATGCACACCGTTGCAGGCGATCAGCACCTTGGGCGCAATCTGGCGAAAGCGGTCCAGCACGGCGGGCGTGCCCATGTCGGGCGCGCAGACGCTCCAGACGGCGCCCAGGCTGACCGTGGCGAGAAAGGCAACCATGGTTTCGGGCGTGTTGGGCAGGTAGGCGGCCACGCGGTCGCCGGGCTGCACGCCCTGGGCCTGGAAGTGCAGGGCCAGCGAGGCCGCCTGGCGGCGCATCTCGGCCCAGCCGAGTTCGCGCGCCGCCTCGCCCTTCGCCAGGCTGGCTTCGCCGTGGCTCAGGATGGCGGGCACGCCCGCCGCTTCGGCCGCGGCCGCATGGCGGAACACCTGCTGCGCGTAATTGCCCTGCGCGCCGGGAAACCATTCAGCCCCGGGCATGGTGCGCCGGCCCAGCACGGCCGTGT
Organism: Polaromonas sp. P1_G2; assembly: GCF_056405515.1. NCBI lineage: Bacteria > Pseudomonadati > Pseudomonadota > Betaproteobacteria > Burkholderiales > Comamonadaceae > Polaromonas > Polaromonas sp. P1_G2. The sequence goes on along the minus strand of NZ_JBFUBY010000009.1, from coordinate 3,610 downwards.
GCGGCGTGGGCGACTGGACCTCGAAGTAATCCCAGATGCTTTGCCAGAAGGCGTCGAGGTCGCTGACCGACCAGCGCCACAGCGCGTCGTAGTTGTCGAAGGACAGGCCGCGTGTGGCCTGCAGCCAGTTCTGGTAGTGGCGTATCTGGAACATGGCGCAACCATAAACCAAGTCGGAGCGGAGGCTGACCGAAAGGCGTGAAGGCCGTGGCTTATATTGCTGGACCCGACCATGAAAATCGGCGGCATGCGGATGTCGCCATTCGCCTGGAACTGTTTATTGACCGAAGAAGCCTGGACGATCCACTGCGACGGCAGCGCCGTGCCCAACCCCGGCCGCATGGGCCTGGGCGCGGTGCTCACTGCGCCTGACGGCACGCGGCATTCGCTGTCCGCCCTGGCCGAGGGGCGGGGCTGCAACAACGAGGCGGAACTGCGCGCGCTGATGGCAGCGCTGCGGGAAGCCAAACAGCGAGGCGCGGCCGCGCTGGTGATTCATTGCGACAACAGTGTGGTCGTGAAACAGCTGTCCGGGACCGCCCTCGAACCCTTTTTACGCCTGGTCCCGCTGTTTGACGAGGTGCGTACCGAGTTGCGGTCCTTCACGTCAGCGCGGTTGGTGTGGATACCACGCCACCGCAACCGCGAAGCCGACGCCCTGGCCAGGGCGGCTGTGGGGCTGCTGCCCAAGAAGCCGGCCACGCCTGCCAGGCGCCGCCGTTAGCGGCAGCTATGCTTCGTCCTGTCGCGAAGCATGGCCGTGCCCTTGCGGGGTACAAAGGCAGCAGTACCCGCAACTCCACCCGGAACACCGCCATGGCCAAAGAAGTTATTCGCGTCGAGCCCCTTTCCACCTGGCTGGAGCGATGGAAGGCGCCCACTTCGGTGATGACGCGCCATCGCGACACGGTTTATGTCTCCGGCCTGCCGCCGTTTGACCCGGCCACGGGCGAAGTCATCATCAATGCCTCCCTTGAACGCCAGACCGAGCTGGTGCTGGAGCAGATGAAACTTTGCCTGGAGACGGCGGGCTCCTCGCTGGGCAAGGTGTTGAAGTGCAACGTTTATTGCACCTCGGTCGAGAAGTTCGCGGCAGTCAATACGATTTACGCCCGGTACTTTCCCAAAGACCCGCCGGCCCGGATTTTTGTCTGCGTGCCCGCCTGGCCAGGGCACTTTGACATTGAGATCGACTGCATTGCAGCCTGCTAGAAGGCTAAAAACCGAGATTCCAGGACGGGATTGCCATTTCGCACAATCGTGCTAATATTCGCGCCATGGACGCCAAAACCCAGAAAAGCGAAATGACCCGCGCCGCCATCATTGGCGCCGGCATTGACCTGGCCGCGGCGGACGGCCTGGAGGCTATCACCTTGCAGGCAGTGGCGGACCGCATCGGTCTTTCCAAGAGCGGCGTGTTTTCGCGCATCGGCTCGCGCGAGGCTTTGCAAAAGGCCGTGATTGAAGAATTCGGCCGACGTTTCATTGCCGATGTGTTCGTGCCCGCCATGCAGCAGCCCAAGGGCTTGCCGCGGCTGGAGACCATCGTGCAGCGCTGGATTGTGCGTACGCGCGATGTCGAGGCCAAGTCGGGCTGTATTTACACTGCGGGCGCCTTTGAGCTGGACGACCGGGAAGGCGAGTTGCGCGACCTGCTGTTCGGCGAGGTCACCCGCTGGCGCGCCTCGTTGCGGCGCACCGTGCTGCAGGCCATGGAGGCCGGTCAACTGAAGGCCGACACCGATGCGGAACAGCTGGTCATGGAAATCAGCAGCATTGCCATGGGGATGCTGCACGATGCCCGTTTTCTGCGCGACCCACGCGCGGCGGAACGGGCTCAGGCATCCTGGGAGCGCCTGATCAAGAGCTACCAGACAGAGGCAATCACCAACAAATAAGAGACAAGGCAAGGCGAAAGAGGCAGCAGTGCTTTTTTCAGTGTTTGGGTAACTTTTAATTTCGCACGACTGTGCGGAGAAATGAGGAAATCATGTTGATCCTGATCATCGGTTTAGGCGTATTTCTTGGCGTTCGCACCGTGAGGGCGGTTCTGGCTTCGCTACGCAGTTTGCCGCGCAGCAACGAAGACTGGATCTGGTACTGACATCCAGAAGAAAAAGGAAACCGCCATGACACGCACCTCCCTGCAGGCCACCACGGCCTTTTACAACGCCAGCCCCCTGACGCGCATCTTCCGCTGGGGCCTGGGCGCTTCGCAGCAACTGTGGCCGTCGCTGGCCGTGCGCGCGGCTTACCGCCTGTTCGGCACGCCGCTACCGCCCAAGTGGGTGAGCCGCCGCAGAAAGTGGAGCCCCGACTGGCACATTGAGCAATGGCCTTTTGAAGACGCCAGCGTGACGATGTACAGCCGCCCCATCGCGCCGGCCGGCCCGGTGGTGCTGCTGGTGCACGGCTGGGGCGGGCATGCCGGACAGATGCTGGCACTGGCGGAGGTCTTGAGTGCGCAAGGCCTGCGGCCGGTCATTATTGAAATGCCGGCGCACGGGCGCAGCAGCGGTTCGGTCACCAACCTGCCGCAGTTCGCGCGCGTGCTCGAGTACGTGACGGCGCGGCTGCTGCAGCAGGGCCACACCCTGCGCGCGGTAGTGGCGCATTCGCTGGCGGCCAATGCCGGCGCGTATGCGGCCAGCCGCGGGCTGGCGGCCGGCCGCCTGGTGCTGCTGGCACCGCCGGCCTCGCCGCTCGAATACACGCGGCTGTTCGCGCACGTGTTCGGCCTGCGCGAATCCACGCGCGCGGCCATGCAACGGCGCATCGAGGCGCGCGAAGGCATTTTGATGCCGCAGTTCGAGCCCGCGGCGGTCGGCCCACGCATCAGCCTGCCCACGCTGGTGGTGCATGACCGGCAGGACAGCATCAACCGCTTCGCCGACGGCGTGGCCTATACCGAAGCCATCGCCGGCGCGCGCCTGCTGGCCACCGAAGGCCTGGGCCACCGCAAGATCCTCAAGGACGACGAGGTGCTGAGGCAGGTGGCCGCATTCCTGGCCTGACGAGGGTGCTGGTCCTTTTTTGTTTTTGAAAACTCGCCCTGAAAAAGCGGCAGCTTTCTGGAAACCCAATTGGATCGCGTGGAGTCGCCGTCAGTGGTCGGTCACGGCGACCCGCAAGGGGGCCCAACCCAGCCGGTAAACGGATCCCGCTTGAGCGCCTGCAGTACAGCGAAAGCGGTCCTGCCGAAGTTGAAATTGACCTCCTGATACCGGCCACTGGTGCCAAACATCCAAGGATCAGCCGTCGAACCGCGATGTCGGCACCAAAGTGCAAACGCACTTGACCAGAGGCAATCGCCGGCACTTGGGAGTGGCGCAACGCGCCGGGCTTCAGATTGAGCCCAATATCAGGTGATCGGCAAACTTCGTCTCACCCACGGCGCCAGAAATGTCTGTATCCGCGGGTGCGCAGGACGCCGGATGATTTCATCGGCCGTCCCAACCGCCACCAGTTCGCCTTTTTCCATGAAGGCGATGCGGCTGGCCACTTGCGCCGCGAAACTCATTTCGTGTGTGACCATCACCATGGTCATGCCATCGCGCGAGAGCGAGAGAATGACTTCCAGCACCTCATCAACCAACTCGGGGTCCAGCGC
>NZ_JBFUBY010000008.1:0-31021 GCF_056405515.1 Polaromonas sp. P1_G2 | reverse complement strand
TTCTCACCCCATTCGCATTTGCATAAATAGCGTTAACAGGCCCTGGCTAGACGAACGTGACGGATATCTGGAAAAAATCCATTTCGGCTGTACCCGCATGCGGGCGGCCGGCATCAAGCCTGACCGGGATCTCCCGCTGCACTGCTTTCCCGAGGGCCATGAACCCCCGTCTGCAGCACACGCGCYACCAAACCGTCTCCTCGGTTTCGCGCAGGTGATGTGAAACAGGCACACCCGAAATGGAGCGGACAGACGGCTTCGAACCGACGACATTGAGCTTGGAAGGCTCACGCTCTACCCACTGAGCTATGTCCGCAATTTTTTGCAGGGTCGCCGCCATCCAGTGTGTGGCCGCGGTCCTGCTGCTGAATTTTTAAAGAGCCCCGCGCTTGAAGCGCACAGACGGCACGATCACCGTCAGGGGAAAACAAAAAGGCCCGGTTCCTTGCGGATACCGGGCCTCTGGGTGTCAGAGATTTAGAAGGTACGCTCAGGCGTCTCCTCCTCCCGGTGGTGTGCAATCCTCGTGGTTCTGTTTGGGCATGGCGGTCCGCAAAACGGACGGCGCAAATGAACTCTGCCCACCACATTGGCCCAGATAAACGTCAAGGCGACGCACGCCAGCACCGCCCCAAACGGGGGTGCTGTTTCTTGCGATGGCGGCTATCGGTTTCATGATGAATGTGCGGAAAGAGTTGATGTCAAAAAGTAGCGATGGAAGGTAATGTAAAATCTTTTTAYGTCATCGTCAACGAGGCGATGGAAAATAATTTTGATTGTTGCAATCACGTCACATGGATTCCCYGGACATCAACCGAACCAGGCGCAATAACCTCCTGATCATCATTCGCGAATACAGCGAAAGGGAGTTGGCTGCCGGTGAATCACCGGTCGGCATGCTGGGCCGGCTCGCAAAAGAACTGGGCCTGAGCGCCGGCGGGCTGAGCCAGTTCAAGGGAGACGCGAACGGTTCGGGCAGAAACATCGGTGATGCGGCCGCGGCCCAGATCGAGAGCCGGCTGGGAAAACCCAAAGGATGGATGGATGAAGACCATGGCGGCGACGCCTTCAATCCCGCTGAAAACGCATTCATCGAAATAGCTCGCAAGACATGGCGCACGACGGACGCCAAGGGCCGGCGGCGGCTGATGCAGCTTGCGAAGCGGGGTTTTAGCGGGCTGCCTGGATCCGGCGACAAATAACGGAATTTTCCGGCCGGATTTGTAACTTGTAACGGCGTCGGGCCCTGCCTGCTCACAGCTGTTGCGCGCCCGCATCTAATCTGCCAAAAATCCCCGGTACCGGCGACTGTTACAGTCCTGGCCGGAGATTTTTTGATCCTCTTGAATTCCGCAGAATCTCCCGTGGATAAAACTCCTGATGCTATATAAAAGATAGCGATTGTCCGAGGCAACTCAGGGTTTTTCCATTGAGCACAATTGCTTGCATCGTTAACATGGCGCAACCCCGCCGGGCACGTGTCAAGGGACAAATGACCCGGTTTTCCATGTGCGTTCGCGCACTCTAACGGCGCAATGCACAGGACCCGGATGTTGTTGACAGGCAAGAGCAGGAAGCACGCACGCATCGCCCGCACGGCGGTCCTTGTCGCCTTTGCCGCTTCTGCCGCCTTTCCCCTGCTGTCCCAGGCTTTTCCCCTGGCGCCTTACACCGACACTGTCGCCACGCCGGCCGCCAGCCCCGACACCGGCATGGCGCTGGTGTCCGCCTCCGCCGACGCACGCCAGGCCTTGCGCTGGGTGGTGGCGGCGCGCGACAACGAAGGCCTGCCTTTTGTGATCGTCGATAAAAAAGGCGGGCGCATTTTTGTGTTTGAAGCCGGCGGCCAATTGCGCGGTGCATCGCCCGCACTGACGGGCCTGGCGCCCGGCGACCATGGCGTGCCCGGCATGGCGCAGCGCAGCGTGGCCAGCCTGCGCGAGGACGAACGCACCACGCCCGYGGGCCGCTTTGTGTCCGAGCCCGGCCACAACCTGCAGGGCGAGGCCATCGTCTGGATCGATTACGCGGCCAAGCTTGCCATCCACCGCCTGCGCCCCGCGGCCCCAGCCGAGCGCCGCGCGGAGCGGCTGGCCTCCGAGACCCCCGAAGACAACCGCATCTCCATGGGCTGCGTGGTGGTGCCGGTCAGCTTCTATGAAAGCGTGGTCGGCCCCGTCCTCGGCAAAAGCCGCGGCATCGTCTACGTGCTGCCGGAAACCCAGCCGCTGCAGCGCATGCTGGGCGCGCTGCAACTCAGCCAACGCTGAACCATTCGCTGACCTGGCTTGACCGTGGCCGCCCTGGCTAACTGCTCATAACGCGGCTGGTCTTTCGCCGGCCAGGCTTTTTTGTGCGGCCCCGGCCTGCAAACGGCTACTTCCACAACTACACGCGCGTCAGCCATCCCTTACTTGCAGCAGGCCTTCAGGCTGGCACTGTCCGCGCGGCGCGCTGCCTACATTGGACTTGTGTTYAAACCCTGACTACTTTTAGGAGAGACAAATGCCCATCATTGCCTGGCTACTCGGCGTTCCACTTAGCGTCATCCTCATTCTCATGCTACTGGGCGTGTTTTAGGCCCCGCAAGATTGACCGGCCTTCACGGCCGTTCAAACAAAAGCCCGCGAATGCGGGCTTTTGCGTTTGATCAGCGTTTAGAGCGCGGCGGCCGGTTCCCTGCGCCTGGCGCGCAAGCGCGTGACCTTCCACCAGCCCGGCAGCAGGCTCTGGATTTCGGGCCGGGTAAAGCGGTCGTCGATCAGGTAGACCACGCCGCGGTCCGAGGTCGTGCGTATGACCCGCCCGGCCGCCTGCACCACCTTCTGCAGGCCGGGGTAGAGATAGGTGTAGTCGTAACTCTGGGCGGCGCCGAAATTGGCGCCCATTCGTTCGCGGATCTGTTCGTTCACCGCATTGACCTGCGGCAGGCCCAGCGTGGCGATGAAAGCGCCTATCAGGCGCTCGCCCGGCAGGTCTATGCCTTCGGCGAAGGAGCCGCCCAGCACGGCAAAGCCTATGCCCTGCGAGTCCGGCGTGAAGCGCGCGAGGAAGGCGTCGCGCGCGGTTTCTTCCATGCGGCGCGTCTGCTCCCACACCGGGATGTGCGGGTAACGCTGGCGGAACAGCGCCACCAGCTGCTGCAGGTAGTCGTAGCTGCTTAAGAACGCCAGGTAGTTGCCGGGCTGGCCCTCATACTGACGCGCCATCAGGTCGACGATGGGCGAGAGCGAATCGCCCCGGTGCTGGAAACGCGTGGAGACGTCGCTGACCACCGAGACCCGCAATTGTTCGGCCAGGAAGGGCGATTCCACCTCGGTCCACACCGTGCCGGCCGGCAGGCCCAGCGTATCGGCGTAATAGTTCTGCGGGCTCAGCGTGGCGGAAAACAGCGCCGCCGACTGCGCGGCCGCGAAGCGCGGCGCCAGGAAGGGCGCGGGCACCACGTTGCGGATGTTGAGCACCGCGAGCGGCTGGCCCAATGCCTGGCCGAAAGTGTTAGGCCCCGTGTCGGCTTGCAGCGTCACATCGAACAGCGAATGCTCGCCGAAGCTCTCGGCCATGCGCGAGAAATGCAGGGCCTCGAAATAAAAATCCTGCAGCTCGCCGTCCATGCGCGTCGGGTTGGCCATCAGGAAGTCGGTGACCTGGGTCAGCGCCTGCCCCAGGGTTTTAAGGAAAGGTGCGGGCAGTTCGGGATGCACCTGGTAGGGCTCGTCCTGATATTGGTGGAGTTCCTGCAGGCTGCGGTTGAGCCGCTCCAGCGCGCCGCGCACGGCACGCGGCGCGCCGGCGTGCACCTGCTGTAGCTGCGCCTGGCTCAGCGTGGCCGAATACATTTTCCGCGCGCGCTCCACCAGGTTGTGCGCCTCGTCCACCAGCACGCTGACGCGCCACTGGTTGCCCTGGGCCTGGCCGTGCAGCAGCGCGCTGGTGTCGAAGTAATAGTTGTAGTCGCCCACCACCACGTCCGACCAGGTCACCAGTTCCTGGCTCAGGTAGTAGGGGCACACATGGTGGGCCAGCGCCAGTTCGCGCAGCGCGGCCTTGTCGAGCGGGCCTTGCGCGGCGGCGTGCTTCACGGCGGCGCTGCGCGCCTGCGGCAGGCGGTCGTAAAAGCCCTTGGCCAGCGGGCAGGCGTCGCCGTGGCAGGCCTTGCCCGGGTGCTCGCAGGCCTTGTCGCGCGCCACCAGTTCCAGCACGCGCAGCGGCAAAGCCTGGCTGCTGCCCTTGATGCGGTCCAGCGCGTCCAGCGCCAGCCGGCGGCCCGGTGTTTTGGCCGCCAGGAAAAACAGTTTGTCGAGCTGCTTTTTAGGCACCGCCTTGAGCAGCGGAAACACCGTGCCTATTGTCTTGCCTATGCCGGTCGGCGCCTGCGCCATCAGGCAGTGGCCGGCCTGCGCGGTCTTGTAGACGGCCTCGGCCAGTTCGCGCTGGCCGGGCCGGAAGTCCGGATGCGGAAACTCCAGCGCCGTGAGCGCGGCATCGCGTGCCTGGCGGTGCGCGAGTTCCTGCGTGGCCCAGGCCAGGAAGCGTTCGCACTGGGCTTCAAAATATTCCTTGAGTGCGGCGGCCGTGAAATGCTCGGTCAGCGGCGTTTCCTGCGCGCTGGCCACGTCGAAGTAGACCAATGTCAGGTTGATGTCGGGAAGCTTCCTGTCCTGGCACAGCAGCCAGCCGTAGATCTTGAGCTGCGCCCAGTGCAGGTGCCGGCGGTTGTCGGCCATGGCATGCAGGTCGCCGCGGTAGGTCTTGACTTCCTCCAGCTGGTTCTGCTCGGGGTCGTAGCCGTCGGCGCGGCCGCGCACCGTCAGCGCCTGGTATTCGCCCTCCAGGCTGACTTCGGACTGGTAGGACTCGCCACGGCGCGATGCGACCAGCGCATGGCCGGCCATGCCTTCCTGGGCGGAAGGCGAGGGGGTGAAGCGCAGGTCCAGGTCGCCATGCTTGGCGGTGAACTCGCACAGGGCCCTGACGGCCACGACATATTTCAAGGGGGAGCGCTCTCTGGATAACGGGAATTGGGGAAGAGGTTCATGGTAGCGCAGGCGCCGCCGGCCCCCATCCCAGCCTTCCCCCTCGGCGGGGGAAGGGGCAAGACCCCGTGAAATAGAGCATTAACATGCCGGCCATTTACCGATGCGCCGCGCCCGTCTACATTGACGCCATGGACCAGATCATTTTGTGGCTGCAGCAGTACGGGCTGGCCGCCGTTTTCCTCAACATCGTGCTCGAGCAGCTGGGCCTGCCGATCCCGGCCTATCCGGTGCTCATACTGACCGGCGCCCTGAGTTTTAACGGCCAGTATTCGGCCGGCGGCCTGCTCGCCACGGCGGTGGGGGCCTGCCTGATCGCCGACAGCGTCTGGTATTGGGCCGGCCACCGCTACGGCAGCCGCGTGCTCAAGACCTTGTGCCGGATTTCGCTGTCGCCCGATTCCTGCGTGCGGCAGACCGAATCGATCTTCACGCGCTGGGGCGTGAAGTCCCTGGTACTGGCCAAGTTCATCCCGGGTTTTGCCTCGCTGGCCACCGCGCTGGCCGGCCGCACCGGTGTGCCCTTCGGTCGCTTCCTGTTGTTTGACGCCATAGGCGCGGCGTTGTATGCCGGCGTCGGCTTGGGCCTGGGCATGCTGTTCCATGACGCGGTGGCCGACGTGCTGGCCATCTTCGAGCAGATGGGGCGCATAGGCCTGATGGTGCTGCTGGCCGGTTTCGCGCTTTTCCTGGCGCACAAATGGTGGCAGCGCCAGCGCTTTTACCGCCAGCTGCGCATGGCGCGCATCACGCCGCAGGAGCTGCTGCACCTCACGCAAGGCGAGCAACCGGCCGTGATCCTCGACGTGCGCACCGAACTCAGCCGCGGCGGCGGCGGCATCATTCCGGGCGCCCTGCTGTGGTCGGACCCGGACCGCAAAATGGCCACACTGGACCTGCCGCATGACGTGGCCGTGGTGGTTTACTGCGCCTGCCCCAACGACGCGTCGGCCGCCCAGGTGGCCAGGCGGCTGATGGCCGCGGGTTTCAAGAACGTGCGCCCGCTGCATGGCGGCATAGACGCCTGGCAGGCCGCCGGGCTGTCGCTGGAGTACCCGCACGCCGTGTGAAAGGGTAAAAAACACCTTTCCGCTGGTGCGCCTCTGCCGCCCGGCTGAAATTTGCAAAAAAGAGGTCTTAAGTTTTCAGATTCGGCGCCCACCAGGCGGCTGCCACACCCAAAAGAAGACAGGGTGTTGTCCTATGGCGGATTTTCTTGCGGCCCAGCACACTCGAGCAGCGCAACGCCGTGCAAAATGCACCAAGGCGACTTGCCTTTGACAAGAAAGTTAACAGCCGCGCATGAAGCCCCGTCCGCCAGGCGCATTGACCGCAGCCCGCCGCCAGCATGGCTCGGCGGGATGGCTCGCCGCCGTGCCGCAGGCTTCGCGTGCCGGGGGGCGCCGGTGAAAAGAGACGAAACCCTGGCCCAGGCCAATGAGCGCCTGGAGGCCGAGGCGCAGGCGCTGGCCGCGGCCAACCAGGCCCTGGCGCGGGAGCTCGCCGAACAGCGCCGCGCCACCGAGGCGCTCCAGGACGACGTCGACAGCCTGCGCAGCCTGGCATCGATCTCGTCCGACTGGTACTGGGAGCAAGACGCCGATTACCGCTTCACCGACTTCACCGCTGAACGCGGCACGCGCCCCACACGCACAAGCAGCGCCGCCGACCCGGACCTCAACAGCRCCATCGGCAAGCAGCGCTGGGAACTGCCCGGAGCCTATCCCTTGAGCATGTCCTGGGACCACCACCGGGCGGTGCTCGAGGCGCGCCAGGCGTTCCGGGATTTCGAATACATCCGGGTGCTGGGCGACGGCGTGGCCCATTATTTTTCCGCCAGCGGCGTGCCGGTGTTCAACAAGCAGCGGGAGTTCACCGGCTACCGCGGCATCACGCGGGACGTCACGGTGGCCAGGCGCATCGAGGAAAAAGAACGCAAGGCCGCTCGCTTCCTCGACGACGTCGTCGACAACATGCCGGTTGCCGTGCACCTGAAGTCGGTGCAGGACGGCCTGCGCGTGGTGGCCTGGAACAAGGCCGCCGAAAGCCTGTACGGCATCCGGCGCGAGGACGCCATGGGCCGCACCGTGCACGACCTCTGGCCGCAGGAGCACGCCGACCGGATCAACATCTCCGACGTCGAGGTGGCGAACACCGGCGTCATGCAGGATTTCTCCGACCGGGTCATCATGACGCGCGACCGCGGAAGTATTCGCGTACACATGCGCAAGGTCCCGCTCAAGGACGGGGGTGGCGCCGTCACGCACGTTCTGATCACGGCCGAGGACATCACCGAGCGCCTGGCCGCCGAGAACCGCCTGCGCCGCAGCCAGGCGCGGTTCGAAAGCCTCACCCAGCTCTCGTCCGACTGGTACTGGGAACAGGACAAAAACTTCCGCAACGTCTTTGTCTCCAACGATCCGCAGCGCTTTACCCTGGGAACCCAGGTCATCGGGGAAGGGTTATGCCGATGGGACTTGCCCAACTCCGAGCCGCTTGTCGGCACGTGGGAAGAGCACAAGGCCGCCTTGCAGGCGCATTTGCCGTTCCGTAATTTTGAGTACCGGCTGGCCAAGGCGGATGGAAGCGCCATTTACCGCAGCGTCAGCGGAGAACCGGTGTTTGGCGAGGACGGAACCTTCGAAGGCTACCGCGGCGTTGGAAGCGACATCACCGAGCGCAAGCTGACCGAAATCGCACTGCGCGCAAGCGGCGCGCGTTTCCGGGCGGTGGTCGGGGCGCTTGCCGAAGGCGTGGTGCTGCGTGATGCCGAAGGCAAGATCACCGACTGCAACGCCAGCGCGGAGCGCATTTTCGGCAAGACCCTGGCGCAGATCAAGGGGTTGCATTCGGCCCTCCTGGACTGGGAACGCCTGCGCGAGGACGGCACGCTGATGCCCGAAGCCGAGTGGGCCAGCGTGCGCGCCAAAACCAGCGGCCAGGCACAGAGCAATGTGGTCCAGCGCTACCGCAGGCCCGACGGCAGCACTTTCTGGGCGCTGGTCAACGTGCGGCCTCTGTTCGACGGCAACAGCGACAAACCCACCGGTTTTGTCACGTCGATCGCCGACATCACCAAGCGCAAGCAGGCCGAGGTGGAAATCGTCCGGCTCAACGTCGACCTGGAAAACCGCGTGCTGCGCAGGACGGCACAGCTCGAAGCGGCGGGTAAGGAGATGGAAGCCTTCTCGTACTCGGTCGCGCACGACCTGCGCACGCCCCTGAGCACCATAGACGGCTTCTGCGCGCTGCTCGAAAAACACATGCCGCCCGCCGCCGGCGAGCGTGCCCTGCATTTCCTCGAGCGCATACGCAGCAGCGTACGCCGCATGGGCGAACTCACCGACGGGCTGCTGGCCCTCACGCGCCTGTCGCGCACCAGCATGGTCTGGGACACGGTGGACATCAGCGCCGAGGCGCTGCGCGTGGCCAAGCGGCTCCAGGACGCCGAGGCCGGGCGCGGCGGGCGCGTCACGGTCGAGCCCGGGATGCTCGCGCGCGGCGACCAGGCGATGCTCTCCCAGGTGCTGGATCAACTGGTCGCCAACGCCTGGAAGTTCAGCGCCAAGAAGGAGCATGTCGAGATCACCGTCGGCCGCGGGCCCGCGAAGGACGGCCAGCCCGTGTTCTTCGTGAAGGACGAAGGCGCCGGTTTTGACATGGCCTATGTCGACAAGCTGTTCGGCAACTTCGAGCGCCTGCATTCGCCCGAGGAGTTCGCCGGCAGCGGCATAGGCCTGGCTACGGCCAAGCGAATCGTCGACCGGCACGGCGGCAAGATATGGGCCGAATCGGTGGTCGGCGCAGGCAGTACCTTTTATTTCTCGCTTGGCGGCGACCAGACAGGCATCGGGCAACCCGCCCAGCCGGCCCGGGCCGCCGAGGCGGAGCAGGACTCGGGCTTCTCGACGCTGGAGATGCCCACTGGCGAGCTCTTCAGCAGCGACAACGACGCCTTCATGCTGAACGACCAGCAGTTCGCCAACGCGTTCGAGCACGCCGCGATCGGCATGACGCTGATCGGCATAGACTCGCGCCGCCTCAAGGTCAACAACGCCTTCTGCCAGATGCTCGGTTATTCCGAGGCCGAGATGCTGGCGCGCACCATCCACGACCTGACCCACCCCGACGACATCGAATGGGACCTGGAGCAGCGCCGGCGCGCGCTGGCCGGCGAGATCGAGTCCTTCCACACGGAAAAGCGCTACATCCACAAGGACGGCCACACCGTCTGGGGTTACATGAGCTGTTCCCTGGTGCGCGACGAGGACCGCAAGCCGCTGCGCTTCATCGCGCAAATCCAGGACATCACCGAACGCAAGGAGACCGAGAAGGTGCTTCGCGAAAGCGAGGAACGCTTTCGCGCGCTCACCGCGCTGTCCTCCGACTGGTTCTGGGAGCAGGACGAGAACTTCCGTTTCGTCGAGGTCTCGGGCGAAAGCACCAACGCCTCCGGCATTTCGTCCGCGGCCTACGGCAAGACCCCCTGGGAGCTGGACCACATCCACATGAGTGATGAAACCTGGGCCGCCCACCGGGCCGTGCTCGAGCGGCACGAAGTCTTCCGCGACTTCGAAAGCATACGGCGTGACACCAACGGGCAGGTCCGCTACCTGAGCATCAGCGGCGTGCCGATTTTTGACGCCTCAGGGAAGTTCACCGGCTACCGCGGGACGGGCCGCGACACCACCGAGATGCGCCGGGTCACCGAGGCGCTGCGCACCAGCGAAGCGCAGATGCGCGAAATCACCGACACCGTGCCGGCCTGGATCACCTACGCCGACGCCGACCAATACCTGCGCTTTCACAACCGGGCCTACGAGGAAGTCTTCGGCATGACGCAGGCGCAGCTCGAAGGCAAGACCATCCGGCAAATCGTGGGCGAGGAGATGTACGCGGTGATCAAGCCCCGGGTGGACGAGGTGCTGCAGGGCTATCCGGTGGTCTATGAACGCGCGCAGAAGACCGCGCGCGGCGGCATGCGCGACTACGTGGTCAATTACTTCCCGCGCTATGGCGACGGCGCCGACGAAGGCAAGGTGATCGGCTTCTACACGCTGGCCAACGACGTCACCGAGCTCAAGCGCATAGACCGCATGAAGAGCGAGTTCGTCTCTACCGTCAGCCATGAGCTGCGCACGCCGCTCACCTCGATACGCGGCTCGCTGGGCCTGATCTCCGGCGGCGTTGCCGGCCAGCTGCCCGAGGCCGTCAAGACCCTGGTGGGCATCGCCAAAAGCAATTGCGAGCGCCTGATCCGGCTCATCAACGACATCCTGGACATCGAGAAAATCGAGTCCGGCAAGATGACCCTGGACCTGCAGATCATCGAACTTAAGCCCCTGCTGGAGCAGGCGCTGGCTGCCAACGAGGGTTACGGCGCCGCCAAGAACGTGAGCCTGAGCCTGCAGTTCCCCGACGACGAGGAGTTGATGGTCAGGGCCGACGGCGACCGCCTCACGCAGGTCGTGACCAACCTGCTGTCCAACGCCATGAAGTTTTCGCCCAACGACGGCGTGGTGGAGATTCACGTAATGCGCACCATGACTGGCCTGCGCGTCGAGGTGCGCGACCACGGGCCCGGCATTCCCGAGGAATTCCGCAAGCGCATCTTCCAGAAGTTTTCCCAGGCCGACTCCTCCGACACGCGCCAGAAGGGCGGCACCGGGCTGGGCCTGAACATTTCACGCGCCATCATCGAGCGCCTGGGCGGCAGCATAGGCTTTGACACCCACACCGGCGAGGGCACCACCTTTTACTTCGAACTGCCCGAATGGGTGGAGCCGCCGCCTACGCGCCCTGTGGAAATCGGCGGAGACCGCCCGCGCGTGCTGGTCTGCGAGGACGATCCCGACATCTCCCGCCTGATCGGCATGATGCTGGACAAGGGCGGTTTCGACGCCGACCCGGCCTACAGCGCCGAGGCGGCCCTGGCCATGTTGGAGCAGCAGCACTACGCCGCCATCACGGTAGACCTCAAGCTGCCCGGCCAGGACGGCATCGCGCTGATCCGTGCGCTGCGCGGGCGGCTGCTCACGCGCGACGTCCCGGTGGTCGTGGTCTCGGCCTGGGCCGGCGAGGGGAAGGTGCAGTTCAACGACCAGGCGCTGACCGTTTCGGACTGGCTGGAAAAGCCCATCGACGAAAACCTGCTGGTGCTGGGCGTGCGCCACGCCATCGCCGGCGCCGCCGAAAACAAGCCCGTCATCCTGCACGTCGAGGACGACCCCGACATCCAGCGCATCGCCGCCACCATCGCGCAGGACTTCGCGACCTTCGTCTTCGCGGCCACGCTGCAGGAAGCGCGCTCGCGCCTGCACAGCCAGCCCTTCGACCTGGTCCTGCTGGACATCAACCTCAAGGAAGGCTCGGGCTGGGACCTGCTGACCGACATCGAGGCGCTCGAGTCGCCGCCGCCGGTGGTGGTGTTTTCCGCGATCGAGGCGACCCGGGCCCAGGCCGCACGCGCCACCGCCGTGCTGGTCAAGGCCAAAACCTCCAACCAGGAACTGCTGGAGACCCTGAGGCGGGTATTGGGCCTGGCCCGTCCGCCTGAAATAGAACTCGAGTAAGGCTGCTTGCTGGCAGCCTTAAGTGCCGGGCGATTCCATCATCGCCGTGTAGCGGCGCTGCATCTCCTCGGGCGTCACCGTCTCAATGCTGTGGCCCACGCTCCAGCGGTGGCCGAAGGGGTCGCGAAAACTGCCCGAGCGTTCGCCGTAGAAATGGTCTTGCGCGGCCATCTCCAGCGTGGCGCCGGCCTGCAGCGCGCGGGCGATGATCGCGTCGCAGTCGTCGACGTGCAGGTGCAGGGTGACGCTGGCCGGCATGTCCCGCGCCGGCGCCGCGACACCGCATTCCGGGAACTCGTCGGACAGCATCAGCGTGGCGCCGCCGAAGTCCAGTTCGGCGTGGCCTATGCGGCCGCCGGGCTCCGTCAGGCGGAATTTTTCGGTCGCCCCGAACACAGAGATGTAAAAAGCCAGGGCTTCTTCAGCGCCCTTGACGTGGATGTAAGCGAACAGTTCGTGAATGGCCATGCCGGCTCCTCTGAAAGGGAATGCGGCCAGTCTATCTCCCGGCATTCGCCCGGTCTTGAACAAAATTGACATGTGGCCGCAAAGAGGCCGCGCCGGCTGCGGGCGGCACCGGCACATGGTTGGCCGAGGCCGGCCGCGCCAGCCGGTACTGCTCGGGTGTGAGGCCGGCGAATTCACGGAACTCGCGGTTGAAATGCGATTGATCGCTGTAGCCCGCCTCCACTGCTACGCAGGCCAGGGCCAAGGGGCCCTGCACCAGCGGCAGTGCTTTCTGGAAACGCCGCACCCGGCAATACAGCTTGGGACCCAGGCCCACGGCCTGCGAGAAGATACGTATGAACTGCCGGTGGCTGTAGCCGCTGCGGGCCACCGCATCATTCACGTCCATGCCCGCCTCGAATTGCCGCAAGGCCAGCATGGCCACCGGGTGCGCGGCCCGCGCCGGGCCGGCGCGCAGGCGCTCCAGCAGCAGGGCCTCAAGGCGCTGCAGGGCATCCCGCAGTGTCGCGGCGGCCAGCAACTGCTCGCGCGCCACGGCGGCATGGCTGCCCCACAGGTCTTCCAGGCTTACGTGTTGTCCCGCCAGTTCATCGGCCGGCAGGCCCAGCAAGGCCTGCGCCGCGCCGGGCAGCAATTGCACGCCCACCGAGGGGGAGGGTGCGGTAACGTCTTTGGCGTAAAACACCGCGCGCGGCCCGCCCACCAGCGTATGGCCGAGCTGCCGTCCCTCGCCGTCGGCGGCGCCGTCGAAGATGCGCACGGACGGCCCCGAGAGGCGGAACACCAGGTGCATCAGGCCGGTCGGCAACACATGCTCGCGCGCCGGCTCAGCCTTGGCCTCCATGGCCGCAGGCAAGCTGGCCCACGCCGTCTTGACGAAGGGCGCAAGCAGAGGATGGGGCGTACGTTGCATGGACTTGAAAGCCTGGGCTTGTCTTCAGTCTAGGCCCTGGCGGCACCCCTGTCATGCGGCCGGGCATGCGGCGGCGCAGCCTGCGGCTATTCCTGGCTGCAAATTCAACTTCCCTGTGCAACGAAATTTAATTTCAAACTAAACGCACATCCTTCAGGGTAATCACTTACATAATCTCACAATTAGCCAAATATCCTACGATTTCTGAAATTAACTTTCACGTAGGAGTGCTTATGGCTTACCGCTTACAGACACGCCGGCTGCTGCCGGCACTGGTTTTTGGCCTGATGGCCGCTTGGCAGGGCGCCGCCCCGGCGCTGGCCCAGACCACGGCCTCGGCGGCCAACCTGGCCATGGTGGGCGAGCCGCCCTCGCTGGACCCGATGCAGGCCACCACCGACCTGGTCGGCACCATCATGCAGCACGTGTACGAGCCGCTTTACACCTTTGACGCCAAGTGGAATGTTGTGCCCATGCTGGCCGAGGGCATGCCGCGCTTCTCGGCCGACGGCAAGGTCGTCACCATCACCCTGCGCAAGGGCGTGAAGCTGCACTCGGGCCGCGCGCTGGACGCCGAAGACGTGGTCGTCAGCCTCAAGCGCTGGATCAAGGAAGCGCCGCGCGGCAAGGCCGTGGGCAAGGAAATCGTCGAGCTGAAGTCGACCGGCCCGCTCACGGTGGAACTGACGCTCAGRAACCCTTATGCGCCGCTGCTCGCGCAGCTGGCCCTGCCCAGCGGCATGGCCGCCATCATGGCCAAGGAAGCCGTGCAGATTCCGCTGCGTGACTTCATCGGCACCGGCCCCTACAAGTTCAAGGAGCGCCGCACCGACCAGTTTGTGGTGCTCACGCGCTTTGACGGCTACACCTCGCGCAAGGAGCCGGCCAGCGGTTACGGCGGCAAGCGCGAGGCCTTCATCGAAGAGCTGCGCTTCATCCCCGTGCCCACGCCCAACACGCGCGTCGAAGGCGCCATGTCCGGCCAGTTCCACTTCGCCGACCTGCTGCCCATAGACGCGCTGGCCCGTCTCGAAAAAGCCGGCGGCCGCGCCACCGCCGTGATCACGCCGGCCTTCGGGTTCCCCTACCTGGTGTTCAACACGCGTGAAGGCATCAACGCCAACAAGGGCATGCGCCAGGCCATCCAGACCGCCATAGGCCCCGGCGAGATGATGGCCGCCGGCTTCGGCGACACGCGTTTCTTCACGGCCGAGGCCAACCACTTCCCGCAGGGCTCTCCGTATTACTCGGCCGCCGGTGGCGAGAACTACAACCAGCGCGACCCGGCCAAGGCCAAGGGCCTGGCCGAAGCCGCCGGCTACAAGGGCGAGACGGTGCGCATCCTGACGAGCCGCCAGTACGACTTCCACTACAACATGGCGGTGGTCATGGCCGAGCAGCTCAAGCGCGCCGGCATCAAGGCCGAACTCACCGTGGTCGACTGGGCCACGCTGGTGCAGCGCCGCAACGACTCCGCCGCCTGGGACATCTACGTGACGCACTCGGGCCTGCTGCCCGAACCCATGCTCTCGCCGCCGCAGCTCGGCGACGGCGCGCCCGGCTGGTGGAACACCCCCGGCAAGCAGGCCGCGCTGCTCGAGTTCAACCACACGCCGGTCCCCGCCAAGCGCGCGCCGCTGTGGGGCAAGGTACAGCAGCTCGTGTATGACGAAGTGCCCTACATCGACATCGGCAAGTTCAACAGCCTGTCGGCGAAGTCCACCAAGCTCGAGAACTACCAGCCCGCGCTGTGGCCTTTCTTCTGGAACGTGAAGCTGAAGAACTGAGCGCAAACAGCTCCCAAAAAGCAAAGCCGTGCGGCCACAAGCCGCACGGCTTTTTTCATGGGTGAGAGGCTATCAGGGCTGTTTGCTTCGGTTCATCGCGTTGTCGAATTCTTCGCGTGACAAGAATCCATCTTTATTGGTATCTGCCTCGTCAAAATGTTTCGAAACGCCGCGAAAATTCGACGCCTCGTCACGGCTGATCTTGCCATCGCCGGTCTTGTCCATGAACTTGAAAGCGCGCTCCAGGTCTTTGGGGTCGTAGTAGACAACGGCTGGTGTTGCGGGTGTCGCTGCGGGCGCAGAGGCTGCCGCCGCCGGCTCCGGGGTCTGGGCGTTCGCCTGCGCGGCCAGCAGGGCGGCCGCGGCGGCCAGGGCCAGCAAAGACCCCAGCATCAGGATGCGGGGACGGTTAAGGCCGGCGGGCGCGTGCGTGGGAATGGTCGTGGGCGTGGTCTGTTTCATGGGCTTCCTGCGGGAGTGGTCAGTCATTCATTCATTGGATGCTACCCCCGGCCTCAATGCCAGTGTTCTTGCAGGGTGTTGCGCCGGTTTACCCGCACGTGCGCGCTGTACACATTTCTTTGCAGGCCCATGCTGGGCCTGCTCACATAAAAAAACATTTTCCCGCGGCATCCGGGTTGACAAGCCGGGGTCGCCGGCTCAATACTAAGCCTAATGGTTAAGTATAAAGAAGACGCCGAAGAGGCCCTCAATGCCGTGTTCGCCGCGCTCGCGGACCCCACCCGCCGCAAGGTGCTGCAAGACCTGGAGCGCAGCAACCTGTCCGTCGGCGAGCTGGCCCAGCCGCACGGCATGTCCCTGCCCGGCTTCATGAAGCACCTGCGGGTGCTCGAGGATGCCGGCCTGGTGACACGCGCCAAGGACGGGCGGGTCGTCAACCTGGCCATCTCGCCCGAGCCCATGCAGGAGGCCGCCATGTGGCTGTCCCGTTACGAGAAGTTCTGGTCCACCCGCCTCGACGCGCTGGGCCGCTACCTGTACCACCAAGAGGAGCTGAACCCGCCATGGAAAGAAGCGCAACGCAAGACAAGCCGTCCGTCAACTTCACCCGGCACTACCCCGCCAGCTGCGAAAAAGTCTGGCGCGCGTGGACCGACCCGCAAGCGATAGCGCAGTGGTTCGGCCCCGACCCGGGCAGCGTGGTGACCCTCGCCGAGATGGACGTGCGCGTCGGTGGCCGCTACCACATCCGCTTCGGTGTGCCCGGCCAGGAGACCCACAACGTGAGCGGCACCTACCTTGAAGTCGAGCCGCCCCACAAGCTGGTGTTCGACTGGGGCTGGCAAAGCACACCCGAACGCGTGTCGCGGGTCAGCGTCACCCTGAAGCCCTCGGGCGGCGGCACCGAACTCGTGTTCGTACATGAAAAATTCTTCGACCAGGCCGCGCGCGACAGCCACAACCAGGGCTGGGCCGGCGCCTTCCTCAAGCTCGACAAATTGTTTGCCGCTGAACCGTCCCCCACCTGAAAGCACCATCACCCACTCATGCACATGCACCTGAAAGGAGCCCACCATGCTAGCCAACAGAAACGCCATGGCGACCATCGCCGTCAAGGACCTCACCGCCGCCAAAAAGTTCTATGAAGGAAAACTCGGCCTCACGCCGCTGGAAGCTGAGGAAGAGGACGTGCTCACTTACCAGAGCGGCACCGCCACCGTCCTGGTCTATGTCTCGCAATTCGCCGGCACCAACCAGGCCACCGCCTGCACCTGGTCCGTAGGCGACGAGTTCGACAACATCATGAAAGCGCTCAAGGCCAAAGGCGTGGCGTTTGAGCACTACGACATGCCCGGCATGGCGCTGCAGGGCGACGCCCATGTCGCCGGCGACTTCAAGGGCGCCTGGTTCAAGGACCCGAGCGGCAATATCCTGCACATCCATAACCGCTGATCCACCTGCTTCGCCCCAAGGAGTCCGCCCGTGAATGCCAACCCCGCCGTGCACCCTCTCGTGTCCAAGGAAGAATGGCTTGCCGCCCGCCGCCTGCTGCTGGCCCGCGAAAAAGAGCTCACCGCGCAGCGCGACCTGGTCAACGCCGAGCGCCGCCGCCTGCCCTGGCTGCCGGTCGACAAAGCCTATGTGTTCGACGGCCCCAAGGGGCGCGAAAGCCTGGCAGACCTGTTTGAAGGGCGCAGCCAGCTCATCGTCTACCACTTCATGTTCGGCCCGGACTGGAAGGAGGGCTGCCCCAGCTGCTCTTTCCTGTCCGACCATATCGACGGCGCCCTCGCGCACCTGGCCGCGCGCGACATCACGCTGGCCGTGGTCTCGCGCGCACCGCTGGCCCAACTCGCCGCCTTCAGGCAGCGCATGGGCTGGCGCTTCAAGTGGGTGTCGTCCTTTGGCAGCGACTTCAACCACGACCACCACGTCTCCTTCACACCAGAAGAACTCGCCGGCGGAAAGGTGGCCTACAACTACCGCATGGAAGACGTCGGGGGCATGGAAGAACTGCACGGCATCAGCGTGTTCGCGCGCGACGGCCAGGGCCACGTCTTTCACACCTATTCAAGCTACGCCCGCGGCGCGGACCTGCTGGTCGGCGCCTACAACTTCATGGACCTCACGCCCAAGGGGCGCGACGAGGACGGCCTGCCGTTTCCCATGGCCTGGGTGCGCCACCATGACAAATACGGCGCGGCTGAAGCCATGGCCCGGGCCGCCCCGGCCTGTTGCCATGCCGAGGCCCCCACCGCATGAGGGGATTGCTAGAAACGGACTTTGAGAAAAGCCGACGGCCCCTTGAGCTTCACGCGAAAGCGCGCATTGTTGCTGTCGCGGTGCAGGTCGATGTCGGTCAGGCCGTAGTCCAGCACCACGCCGACGTTCTTCATCGGGAACCATTCCACGCCCACGGCGGCGTTGTAGATTTCGCCGCGCACGTTGCTGCCGGTTTTTTTCACGCCCGAGGCGTCGGCGAACAGGCGCAGGTCCGGCGAGATCGCATGCCTGAGGCCCACTTCCACCAGCGGCGCCACCGCGTCGTCGCTGTCGCTTTGCCGGATGCTGCCGGTGCCGCCGCCGGTGACCGCCGCGGTGGCGTTCAGGTCCAGCCCCACGCGGTAGTAGGCCGCGCCCAGGCCCAGGCCCAGCACGGTGTTGCCCGAACCCAGCCACCATTTGTAGGCCAGCTTGGCGAAGTCCACTTTCACGTCGAGGTTGGCCGTGCCCGTGGTCGTCACCGTGCCGCTGCCGATATTGAAGTTGCTGGCCAGCGAATCCCCGTAGCCGCGCTTGAACTGGTAGTAGTCGAAAGACAGGCCCTGGCTCTCGAACAGCAGCACGTCGGCCTTGATGCGCGGCATGGTCACGCTGCTGCTCTTGGAGTCGCCAGAGTCCAGCCGGCCGAAGTTGGTGTTCACCGCCGCGTTGAAGGTCGGGTCGGCGTGGAAAGCGCCTATCGAGAAACTCGCGCGGTCCAGCGCCGGCGAGGGTTGGGCCAGGGCCGCGCCGCCCAGCAGCGCCAGGGCGCCAAGCCCGGCCATCTTCAGGGCCCGGCCGGCGCGGCGGGGCAATGGAGTCATCCGCATGAAATACATCCCATGGCTAAAAGTGCGCGGCGTGCTGCGAGTGTTTTAAAAATGCCGCAAGGCTCCCGTTTCCTGTCCTCAAGAATCCGTTCTAAATTAGCCAGCGTGATCCCGTCCGGCTATCCGCCAAAATCCGAGGCGCTTGTAGGACAGGGCGCGACGCATATTGCCCGCCGGCTTCGCCTGTCATGGCGTAACATGCGCGGCCACGGCATGGTTTCGCGCCGGAACGACCAGAACCTGCCCTGATTTGACGGACAACATTCATCCATGAAGCAGAGGAGAAACCGCAAATGAGACAACACATGGACAGCCGCAAGCGCTGGTGGGCCCTGATGGTGCTGTGCCTCGGGGTGCTGATGATCGTGCTCGACACCACCATCGTCAATGTGGCCCTGCCATCCATACGCACCGACCTGCATTTCACCGAGACCTCGCTGGTCTGGGTGGTCAACGCCTACATGCTGACCTTCGGCGGCTTCCTGCTGCTGGGCGGCCGGCTCGGCGACCTGTACGGCCACCGCCGGCTCTTCCTGGCCGGGCTCAGCCTGTTCACCGTGGCTTCGCTGGCCTGCGGCCTCGCCAACTCGCAGGCGCTGCTGGTCGTCGCGCGCGCGGTGCAGGGCCTGGGCGGCGCGGTGGTCTCGGCGATCTCGCTGTCGCTCATCATGAATTTGTTCACCGAACCGGCCGAGCGCGCCAAGGCCATGGGCGTCTACGGTTTTGTCTGCGCCGGCGGCGGCAGCATAGGCGTGCTGCTGGGCGGCCTGCTGACCGACGCGCTGAGCTGGCACTGGATCTTCCTGGTCAACCTGCCCATAGGCGGCGTGGTCTTCGCGCTGTGCCTGCTGCTGCTGCCCGGCGGCAAGGGCCAGGCCACCGGCGCGAAGCTCGACGTGGGGGGCGCCGTCACCGTCACCAGCTCGCTGATGCTGGCCGTCTACGGCATCGTCAACGGCAACGAGGCCGGCTGGCTCTCGGGCCAGACTTTAGGTCTGCTCGGCGCGGCCGCGGTGCTCATGGCCGTCTTCCTGGCCATCGAGTCCAAGGTGCAGACGCCGCTGATGCCGCTGGGCCTGTTCCGTCTGCGCAACGTCGCCACCGCCAATGTCGTGGGCGTGCTCTGGGCCGYCGCCATGTTCGCCTGGTTCTTCATCTCGGCGCTCTACATGCAACWGGTGCTCGGCTACAGCGCCATGCAGGTCGGCCTGGGCTTTTTGCCGGCCAACCTCATCATGGCCGCCTTCTCGTTGGGCCTGTCGGCGAAGATCGTCATGCGTTTCGGCATACGCGCGCCGCTGGCCGCCGGCCTGCTGCTGGCCGCCCTGGGCCTGGCGCTGTTCGCGCGCGCGCCCGTGGCCGGAAGCTTCGCACTCGATGTGCTGCCCGGCATGCTGCTACTGGGCCTGGGCGCCGGCATGGCTTTCAACCCCGTGCTGCTGGCCGCCATGAGCGACGTCGACCCGGCGGAGTCCGGCATCGCCTCTGGCGTGGTCAACACCTCCTTCATGATGGGCGGCGCCCTGGGCCTGGCCGTGCTGGCCAGCCTCGCGGCCGCGCGCACCACCGCACTGGCGGCCGTCGGGGTGGACGCGGTCTCCGCGCTCAACGGCGGCTACCAGCTGGCCTTTGTGATCGGCGCGATCTTCGCGGCCGTGGCCGCGGTGCTGGGCGCCGTGCTGCTCAGGCCCGGGGGCGCGGCAGCCGCCGGCGCCAAGCCGGCCGCGGCCACGCACTAGGCTGCCCGGCGTTGGGGAAAGCGCTGCCCGCGCAAGGCGTTGCCGTCCTACAGGCCGGACGAAAGGGCCAGGCCTACGATCCGGTTTTTCCCTCCAGGAGAAACCCATGTCCGACGACAAAAGCAAGACAGGCGCAGACCGCAAGCTGATCTCCCTCGAGCAGGCCCATGAGCTGCGCGACTGGATGAAGTCGCTGGGCTGCACCGAGCAGCAACTGCGCGACGCCGTCAAGGCGGTGGGCCATTCGGCCGAGGCCGTGCGCGCCCACCTCGCGAAAAAATAAACGGCCATCCACCGCACACCCAGCATGTTCGACCTCCATGCCGACTGGTGGGAATTGCCTCTGCGCGCCGTGATCATTTACGGCGCGTTGCTGGCCATGGTCCGCTTCTCGGGCCGGCGCACCGTCGGGCAGTTCACGCCCTTTGACCTGCTTGTCGTGATGCTGCTCAGCGAGTCCGTGTCGAGCGGCCTCAATGGTGGGGAAGAATCGGTGACCGGAGGCTTGCTGGCCGCCGCAACGCTGGTGGCCTTGAACGTGCTCATCGCTTTCGCCACCTCGCGCAGCGCTCGCCTGCAGACAATCATGGAAGGCCGGCCGGTGCTGGTCGGACGCGACGGGAAAATATTCGCCGAGGTCCTCAAACAACACCGCGTCCCCCTGGGCGACATCGAACAGGCCTTGCGCGAGGCCGACTGCGAGCAGTCCGACATGAAGTTCGCCTGCCTCGAGGCCGATGGGAAAATCAGCATCCTCAAAGAAACCACCAGCCCGCCGCTGGCCCTGTCCCGTGAACACGGATGAACTTCCGCGCAGCCGCCGTGTGCTGCTGCTGATCGACTTCATCAACCCCATGGATTTTCCGGGCGCCGGGGACCTGGCCGAAAGCGCCGTCGAAGCCGCGCGCGCCACCGCCGCCCTCAAAGCCGTTCTGTGCGAGCAAGGCGTGCCCGCGATCTATGCCAACGACAACTACGGCGGCTGGCAGTCCGACTTCCAGAGCCTGGTCGAGCGCTGCGCCGGCAGCCGCGGCGCTTCCGGCGAGATGGCGCGCCTGCTGCGTCCCGAACGCGGCGACCTCACCGTCCTCAAGCCCCGGCACTCGGCCTTTCTGGGCTCGCCGCTGGACCTGCTGCTGTCCCGCATGGACGTCAAGGACATCATCATCACCGGCGTGGCGACCGACATGTGCGTGCAACTCACCGCCATGGACGGCTTTCTGCGCGGCTTCAAGCTGCAGGTGCCCTCCGATTGCTGCGCCGCTGAATCAGCGGAATACCACAAGCAGTCGCTGGCCTATATGGCACGCATCCTCAAGTGCGACATTTCACCTTCGGCCTTCATCCAAAGCGCCGTCACCCCCGCATCCCAACACAGGAGAAGCGCATGACCACCCTCACCGGAAGCTGCCATTGCGGCAAAAATGCCTTTCGCATCGACGGCGAGATGCCGGACCAACTCACGCGCTGCACCTGCTCGTTCTGCAGCAAGCGCGGCGCGCTGCTCGCCTACTACACGCCGGAGCAATTTCATGTGACGACGCCCGCGGCCGCCGACGCGATCTACCGCTGGAAGACCAAGCTTGTGGACCATCACTTCTGCCCCGAGTGCGGCATCGCCACCTATACCGACAGCCCGGCTTTCGAGATGGACGGCAGCTGGGACGGCAGCACGCGCCGCATAGGCGTCAATGCGCGCCTGTTCGATGATTTCGATGCGGCTACCGCGCCTGTCACCGTGATAGACGGCAAGAACCTCTGGTAGCCCGTGCCGCGTAATCTGGGGATGCAAATTCATCCGCAGCTCTCGCAGATTTACACAGATTAAAAACAAGAAGTTTTAATTGAAACTTCACTCCCCGCGACTTTGCATCTGAGGGCCCTCATCTGTGTAAATCTGCGTAATCTGCGGATATAAATTCCCCGCAACTCAGAAATGCGGCGGCAATTCGTCGCGCAGGCTGCGCGTGGTGGGGATGTCGCCGTCACGCACCGGCGCGGCCTTGAGGTCGGCGACCTCGCGCAGTAAGGCGTCGATTTGCTGCTGCTGGCGCACGATGATCTTGTCGAGCTGGTCCAGCAGGTCTTCGGCAAAGCTGGCCTTGATCTCGAGTTCGGTCAGGCGCTGGTCGGTGTTGTCGATGGCGCTGCCGCTGCCGTGCATGTCTTGCGGGTCGTTGGGATGTTCCATACCTGTATTGGACATGAAGCCTGGGCTGATGCCAAAAGTACCCCCGTACATACCCTCACACCTCGCGGCCCCGGCGCCTGCATTGCAGGGCGAATTGGGGAAATAAGCACCTTGTTTTTTCCATGAGCCCTGTCTAAGCTGACGCGAATCTTTCGGCAAAGAGATTGGCGCGYTCCACCATCCGATGGGCATCGCCTTCGAAAAATTCGCGGTGCTGACGCGTGTGAAGGAGAAAAATATGGTGGACTCAACCACTGCAAGAGAGGGAACTTCAGGGGAGGGCCTGGAGGCGGAGCTTGACGCGATTGCGTCACGCCGGGCGTTTGTCTATGTGGAGGGCACCGCACCGAAAGAAAATTGGGGGCTGGCCCTGTCCGGCGGCGGCATCCGCAGCGCGACCTTCTGCCTGGGCGTGCTGCAGGCGCTGGCGAAAGCCCCGTTCAAGCTGCACGGAGAAAACGGCCCCTTGCCCAAGCTCCCGGCGGCTTCAACTTCTCCAGCTCCCCCCTGGCCCCTGCTGGCCCGCTTTGATTTCCTGTCCACTGTCAGCGGAGGCGGCTACATCGGGGGATTTTTCTCCGCCTTGTTTCGCACCAGGGAGTCGCAGGAGCCGGACAAGCCGGTCATCGCGCCCATCTCGACGCCCACCGACCTGGCACGCGAAGCCTACGCCGCGCTTGCCACCGATCCCCCCGGAAGGTTGCGCAAAGTCCAAGCCCCGTCCGCCAGAGCGCCTGAACGAAAAGAGCGGCATGACCGCCCTTTGCGCTGGCTGCGCGAGAACGGCCGCTACCTCGCACCCAACAACACCGGCGACCTGTTCTACGACGTCGCCATCGCCATCCGCAACCTGTGTGCCGTGCACTATGTGATCGGCGTCACGCTGCTGACCGTCTTCCTGTGGATGTTTGCCCTGCGCCATATCAGCCTGGATCCGGGATGGTTTGGAGCGCTGGCACGGATGGCGGAGGCGCTCGAATCCAGGATGCAGCCACCGCTTTCAAACTGGCGTGGCGAAATCTGGTACAGCCCATGGTTCGGCGTGCTGGGCCTCTGGGTGCTGGTTGCGGTGATCCCTTGCGGCGTGGCGTATTGGCTGGACAAGGACAAGCCCGGCCCCCGGGGGAAGCCCCTGTGGTGGTCCATCCCCCGGCCGGTGATTGCCGCGGCGATTTTGCTGGGGCTGGGAATTGTCGCCGTCTGCCTCCTCTTGTCCAGCCTGCCGGGCGCGGGTATCCAGTCCCGGATTCCGAATGCGCCCATGTCTCTCGTCCTGCTGGTGCTGCTGGACATCGCGCTGTTCGTTTCCCTGCTGGTATTTGGTGCCGCCAAATGCTGTCCGTTCTATCGTTCACAGTCGCCCTACCATCTGCCGCTGGAACCCCGCCTGTTCCGTAACCGCATCACGCGATGGTTGTCGAACGTGCTGACCGCCTCAGCGGTCATCGGCCTGCTGGCGCTGGTGGAGACCGCGGGGCAAACGCTTTATCTATGGTTGGCGATGAGGGGATCATCGCCCCTCACGGTTTTCAGCCTGGCCGGCGCCGTCGCCGCCCTCGTGGCGGCCGTCCGGAAGTTCGCGCCCCTGCTAGCCCAGCCCGGCAAGGATGGCTGGCTCAGCAGGCTTCCGCTGAACGCCATTCTTGGTGTCGTGGGCCTGGCGCTGGTTCTGCTGCTGGCCGTGGCCTGGAGCTGCGCGGCCGCGGCCTTGCTGTTCGGCATGCAGGCGCCGGTGCTGGATTCCGGGCAACTGCTGATCAAGGCCATGTTTACCCAAGCCGGCGCCGGCCTGGGCTTCACCGGGCCGCTGCGCTATGTGTACCCGGCGGTGCTGATGGCCTTCTGCCTGGTGGCCACAGTCGCGGCGGGCTGGTTCCTGGGTTTCATCAACCTGTCCAGCCTGCAGGTGATGTACGGCGCGCGCCTCACGCGTGCTTACCTGGGGGCGTCGAACAAGAAGCGGTTTGACCCGGGCGCACCCAAGATGGACGTCACCGAGGCCGATGAAAGCGACGACTTCTCGCGCAAGGACTACTACGGCAAGACGCATCTTGGTCCGGCCCACATTATCAACGTGACCATCAACGCCACCACGGGCACCGGCGACCAACTGACCCAGCGCGACAGGCAGGGCCTGCCTCTGGCGGTCACACCAGCGGGTATCACGGTGAACGGGAAACCCTGGGACTCCGGCATCGGCAGCTTCTCCGATACCCGGCCCGAATCGGGCGCCGGAACGGATGCCTTGGTCAAAGCGAAAGCCCTGGCCAGAACCGTGGCCAAAGCCCTCAAGCCCCCGCCTCCAGAATTGTCCATAGGCCAATGGATAGGCTTGTCCGGCGCGGCGTTTTCGACGGGGCTGGGCCGGGGCACCTCGCTCGGGCAGGCCATGCTCTTCACCGTCACCAACATCCGCCTGGGCTGGTGGTGGGACTCGGGAAAAAAGGACATCCACACGCCGCTTACGCTGTGGCGCAACCAGACTTACCTGCAGCGCGAATTGCGCGCCCGCTTCCTGGGAACGGACGGCTCGCACTGGTACCTCAGCGATGGCGGGCATTTTGAGAACACCGGCGTCTTCGAGCTGCTGCGCCGACGTGTGGGTTTTATCGTGTGCTGCGATTGCGGCGCCGACCCGAATTACACCTTCGAAGACCTGTCCAACCTCATGCGCCTGGCACGCATCGACTTCGGCGCGGAATTTGAATGCGTCAGGCCCGCCGATGTCCCCCGCTTCGCCGCGGATTCGGATAGGCTGTCGCCTTATTTCGCGAGCGATGAGACCGAACTGTGCCCACCGGCCGACCTTGAGGGCAAACTCCCGGTCGCTGCCGACGACAAGTGCGCCCTGCTTTATCGCGTGCGCTATGCGGCCCATCCCGGCCAGGACAGTTTTTTGCTGGTGCTCAAGCCCCGCCTGATCAAAAGCGCCCCGCTGGACCTGTTCGAGTACCAGGTCAAAAACCCCTCGTTTCCGCAGCAGACCACCTTTGACCAGTTCTTCGATGAGGCCCAGTGGGAAAGCTACCGCAAGCTGGGCGTGCTGATCGGCTCGCGGGTCTTTCGATGAGTTTTTGAAGCCTCTCCACGCCCCCTCCGTTCACTCCACCAAAGGATTCCGCCATGCAAAGCCTTGTGATGTACAGCAATGAGTTTTCCGGACATCTGAACAACGGCCTTGCGCCCGAGCAGTTCAAATACCGCATCCTGGTTGAAGGCGACTCCTGGATGGATCGCAGCGCTATGGTGCACACCTCGCTGCTGCAAAGCCTGGCGCCTGAAATGGATGCCGGCAATGAGCCGGTGCTGTTCATCAACCTCGCCATCTTCGGTGACACCATGCGGCGCATGGGCCAGAAGAAGCGCGATTTTGTGCAATGGGTAAGGACGGCTTTTGAATGGAAGTTCGATGCCATTTTGCTCAGCGCGGGCGGCAACGACTTCATCGATGCCGCGCGTGACCCGGCGCCCGGTGAAGGCCTGCTCAAAAATCTGGCGGGGCAAGCCCCGCCAGCCCAGGGACGTGACTGCCTGAGGCCCGTTGCCGTGAAGAGCCTGGTCGAGCAGTGGCTGGACCCAAACTTCAGCGTGCTGTACGACGCCGTTGAATCCAGCCGGCACCACGGCATACCGATCTTCCTCAATAGCTACGACACGCCCACCGCGCGCAACGCGCCGGCATTCCAGAACGGGCGCTCCTGGCTTTACGCGTCCTTCGTCAAAAACAATATTCCCCCCGCGCTGTGGCCCGACCTGACTGCCGCGCTGTTCGGCGAGGTCCAGGCCGCCGTGGGCGGCTGGGCCACCGGGCGGGCCAACGTGCACGTCGTTCCCACCAACGGGACGCTGGACCGCGCCATGGAAGGCACAACCGGAAACGACCACGACTGGCAGAACGAGATCCATCCCAACAAGGGCGGTTGGGAAAAGCTGGCCAGAGTCTGGAAGGCCAGCATCAAGACGGTGCTGCTGCCTTGAGCTTCCAGGCCGGGCCTGCGCCCGGCCGGTTTGTCCGTCGTGGCCCGCCAGGCGTGTGGGGCTGGGGCTTGGTTGGGGCGGGCAATACCCGTTTCCGCCATCCGGAATACAGTAGGCGCTGCGCCGAGCACCCGCCTTTCGTTTCACAATCCGCCACACCATGACCCAACTCCAGAACTTCCCCCAAGACTTCCCCATCACCCAGAAATGGCCCGCTCAGCATTCTGATCAGATCCAGCTGTATTCGCTGCCCACGCCCAACGGCGTCAAGGTCTCCATCATGCTCGAGGAGACCGGCCTGGCCTATGAGCCGCACCTCGTGAGCTTCGAGACCAACGACCAGATGTCGCCGGCCTTTCTCTCGCTCAACCCCAACAACAAAATCCCCGCCATCATCGACCCCAAGGGCCCAGGCGGCCGGCCTCTGCCCCTGTTCGAATCCGGCGCCATCCTGGTCTACCTGGCCGAAAAAACCGGCAAGTTCATCCCCCAGGATGCGGCCGGCCGTTATGAAACCCTCCAGTGGGTGATGTTCCAGATGGGCGGCATAGGCCCCATGTTCGGCCAGCTCGGGTTTTTCCACAAATTCGCCGGCAAGGAGTTTGAAGACAAGCGGCCTCGTGATCGCTATGTTGCGGAGTCCAAGCGGCTGCTGGGGGTGCTTGAGCAGCGGCTGCAGGGACGCTCCTGGGTGATGGGTGATGAGTACACCATTGCTGATATTGCTATTTTTCCGTGGGTTCGGAATCTGGTTGGCTTTTATGAAGCCGGTGAACTGGTGGGATTTGCTGACTTTCCTAATGTCAAGAGGGTGCTGGAGGTTTTTGTGGCGCGGCCGGCTGTGGTGAAAGGGCTGGCTATTCCCAAGCGGGGCTGAGTTTTTTTGAGGCCGGGTCTTGCTCCGGCCTGTGCGCTTGCTGCTGAGGGTTGCTGGCCGGGGGTAGCCCGGCGGCTACTCACTTTTCTTTTGCTTCGCCAAAAGAAAAGTAAGCAAAAGAAAAGGCGACCCTGGTTGCTGCGTCCCTTCGCTGCGCTACGGGCAACCTGCGGTGCTCGGTCCAGACTGGGTCTCGCTAAACTCGCTACGCTGCGCTTCGCTCAAACAACGCGATCCCTGATCCGCCTGAACCTGCGCTCCTCGGCGCATCCACAAGGGGTGGGGAGTGAATACCAATACCTAAGAAACAAGGACTCGCCACGGCGAGTCCTTGTTTGYATTTGTCTTCTTGTCTTTCTGTCTTTGTCCYCGCTCCCGATTGCCCCGTCCTGGCTGGGCCGAGGAGCGCAGAGACAAGCGGATCAGGGCTGGCGTTGTTTGAGCCGAAGGCGAGTTTAGCCAGACCCCGCTTGGCTCGAGCACCGCAGGTTGCCCGAAGCGAAGCGTAGGGACCCAGACTGCGGGTCGCCKTTTCTTTGGTGACTTTCTTTTGGCGAAGCAAAAGAAAGTTACTTGCTGCCGGGCAACCCCCGGCCAGCAACCCTCAGCAGAGGGCGATGACGCGCAGGCCGGAGCAAGACCCGGCTTCACCCCCGACCAGCGACCGAAAAGCTAAATCAAGTTCCTCATAGCCTGCGCAGTCTCGCGCAAAACAGACAAAACCCTCCCAACCGCCTCCTCACTAGACTCATGCCCCATAGGCATGGTCACACTGAGCGCCCCCACCACGTCGCCATGCCGGTCCCGCAGCGGCACCGCGATACCCCGGTAGTTGAGCTCGAGCTGCTGCTCGGAAATCGCCCAGCCCTGCGCCCGCACGCGGGCCAGTTCTATGCGCAGGCGGTCCTTGCTGGCGATGGTGAAGGAGGTGTAGGCCTTGAGTTCGTGGCTGGCCAGCCATTTTTCGAGCCAGGCCGGTTCGCGCATGGACAGCATCAGCATGCCGGCGGCGGTGACCTGGGCCTGCACGCGCGAGCCCAGCACGTAGCCGGTGTTCATCGCGCGGCTGGAGCCGTTGCGGGCGATGTAGACGATGTCGTCGCCGTCCATCACGCTGACGTACGCGCTTTCCTGCGTGCCTGCCGTCACGCGCTGCAAAAAGGGTTGGACGATGCGCGGGAGCCGGGCCGACTCTAGATAGGACTGGCCCAGCCTGAGCACGCGCGGCGTGAGCCAGAACAGTTTGCCGTCGCCGGCGACATAGCCCAGGTGTTCCAGCGTCAGCAAATAACGGCGCGCCGCGGTGCGTGTCATGCCGCAGCGCGCACCGGCCTGGCTGGCCGTCAGGCGCGGGTTGGCGTCGTCAAAACATTCGATGATGCCCAGGCCTTTTTCGAGGCCGGCGATCCAGTCGCGTTTGTCGAGCGCGGGCGGGCTGGGCGCCTGCAGGGCGTCGGGCTGTGCGGGCAGGGCGGGAGTGGTCATAGGTCAAACCCTTGTTTCGGTCGATTGTCGATCATTATTGATCGATGATCGTACAAATATCAAGGATATTGCTTTGATGCCACCGTCCTGAGCGATAAAGTTCAGGCCAATCAACGCTGATTAATCGATCATCGAACGCTCAGCGAAAAAACAAGGCGAATTTCGAATGCTTGCAACGGTCCAGGGTAATACCGACGTCTACCTGATTCCCGGCGATCCGGTGGAGCAGGTTCGGGCACCGGATGTGTTCAACCTGATCTTCAAAACTCTGGGCATCAATGCCGTACTGGTGCCGGTGCATGTAGCGGCCGGCGACATCGAGACCTTTGTGCGCGCGGCCTTCCTGGCGAAGAACATCAAGGGCATGTTTTTGGCCATTCCCCACAAGTCGCTGGTGATGGGCCTGCTGTCGCGCTGCAATGACTACGGCCGCGTGGCCGGCGCCGTCAACGGCATACGCCGCAACCCCGACGGGAAACTCGAAGGCGGGCTGTTCGACGGCAAGGGCTTCGTCTCTTCGCTCGACTACTTCGGCGTGGCCTATGCCGGCAAGCGTGTGCTGGTGCTGGGCGCCGGCGGCGGCGCTTCGGCCATTGCCGCCTCGCTGGCGATCGCGGGCAGCCGCGCCCCGGCGGAAATCGCGCTCTACGACCCGGTGCCGGGCAAGGCCCACGCGGTGGCGTCCCATATCGCCGCGGCGCCACAGGCCGCAGGCACGCTTGTGCTGGCCGCCGCCGGCAGCGATCCCTCGGGCTACGACCTGGTGGTCAATGCCTCGCCCCTGGGCCTGCAGGCCGTCGACCCGCTGCCCTGCGATGTGTCGCGCCTGGCACCGCATGCGGCGGTGGTCGACATCCTCATGAAAAACCAGCCCACGCCGTTTGTGCGCGCGGTGCGCGGCCGTGGGCTGCTGGCCCAACCCGGCTTTGAAATGCTGATCCAGCAGGCGCCGGATTATCTCGAATTTTTTGGCTACACCGAGGCCGCCGCAGCGGTGCGCCGCGACGCGACCTTTATCCGCGAGCATTTATACCCGGCCGCGATGGCGGGTGAAATCCGGCGCATCGGAGCGCAGGCCAGTGCGCCGCTGGCCGCCCTTTGAGGGTCATTTTTGGACCGCATTGATTTTTAACCAGAGGAGACAAGCATGAAAAAACGATTCGCACTTCAACTGATCGCCGCCTGCGCGCTGGCCATGGGCACAACGGCCGGCTTCGCGCAAGACGTGATCAAGATCGCCAACATCGTCGAGCTTTCGGGCGGCGGCGCCACGGCGGGCACCAACTTCAAGAACGGCGTGGAACTGGCCGTCAAGGAAATCAATGCCTCCGGCGGCATCCTGGGCAAGAAGATCCAGACCACCACCGCCGACACGCAAAGCAATCCCGGCGTGGCCAAGGGCCTGACGCAAAAAGCCATCGACAACGACGTGTTCGCCATCTTCGGCCCGGTGTTCTCCGGCTCCATCATGGTCAGCATGGCCGAGTCACGGCGTGCCGAAGTCCCCAACTTCACCGGCGGCGAAGCGGCCAGCATCACCGAGCAGGGCAATCCCTATGTGTTCCGCACCAGCTTCACGCAGGCCACCGCCATGCCCAAGGTGGCGCGCTACATCAGCGAGCAGGCCAAGCTCAAGAGCATTGCGGTCATTTACGTGAACAACGACTTCGGCAAGGGCGGCATGGACGCAATCCGCAAAGCCCTGGCCAACTCGCCGACCAAGATCCTGAGTGAAATTTCCACCGAACCCGGCCAGGTCGACTTCTCGGCCGCCGTGCTGCGCGCCAAACAAAGCAATGCGGACGGCGTGTTCGCCTATTCGAACGAGGAAGAGTCGGCGCGCCTGCTGCGCGAGTTGCGCAAGCAGGGCTGGAACAAGCCCATCATCGGCGAGACCACCCTGACCGGCCAGAAAGTCATCGAGCTGGCCGGCGAAGCCGCCAACGGCGCGATTGCCCACGTGGGCCTGACGGTGGACGCCCCGGTGCCCGCCATCCGCGCCTTCAAGGCCAAGTTCGAGCGGGACTACAAGTACATCTCCGACCACAACGGCATGAAGGGCTACTCCGGCGTCTACGTGCTCAAGGCCGCGATTGAAAAAGCCGGCAAGCTGGACCGCAAGGCCGTGGCCGAAGCCATGAAGGGCCTGAAGGTCAATACCGACAAATACCCCGGCGCGTTGATGTACACCGAGTTCGACAACAAGGGCGACCTGGATCGCATGAGCTTCATGGTGGAAGTCAAGAACGGCAAGCAGGAAGTCATCGACATGGTGGCGCCCCTGGGCCAGGCCACCCGCGACGTGAGCAAGGCTAATCCCGGGACAACCGCGGCGCCCGCCGCGGCCGCCGCACCCAAGCCTGCCGCATCCAAACCCGCCGCCAAGAAGTGACGTGAAACCGCGGCCGGCCACGCGGGGCC
>NZ_JBFUBY010000007.1:0-96201 GCF_056405515.1 Polaromonas sp. P1_G2 | reverse complement strand
ATCGATAACGCCATCATGATAGTCTGGTTGACGCCCGCCATGATGGTTGGCATGGCGATAGGCAGCTGAACCTTGAACAGCAGCTGGGTGGAGGTACAGCCAAACGCGTTACCGGCTTCCACCTGCTCGGAACTCACCTGGCGGATGCCCAGGCTGGTCAGGCGCACCACGGGCGGCATGGCGAAGATCACGGTGGCGATGATGCCGGGCACCCGGCCCAGGCCGAACAGCATGGCCGCGGGGATCAGGTACACAAAGGCGGGCATGGTCTGCATGAAGTCCAGCATCGGCCGTATGGAGGCATTGACGCGAGGGGCGCGGGCGCACCATATTCCCAGCGGGATGCCGAAAAACAGGCTGATGAGGGTGGCCGAGAGTGTCAGGGCCAGCGTGACCATGGTTTGCAGCCAGAATCCGGTGACCACAATCAAGGCCAGGGCGAGCGCCACGAACACCCCGAACTTCCAGCCCAGGCGGCGAACACCCACGGCCGCGGCCACCAGGATGACCAGCCAGAAGGGCGCGGCCAACATGCCCATCTCGACCCATTGGGCAAACTGTTCCACCACGACGCCGATCGAATCGAATACGGCCGCCCCGTTGTCCAGCAGGTGTTTGACGCCGGCGTTGACCCAGCGTCCCAGGGGCAGAACGTCGTGCGAGGCCTGGGTGATTTGAGATAGAAGGTTAGACATGACGGGCCTCTTGAGCCATTCTGACAAGCAGGCTGCGGGCGGAAATGCAGCCCAATAATTGATCGGTGGCGTCGAACACGCCCACGGGCTGGTCCATGCCCAGGACAATTTTCATGGCCTCGGGCAAAGTGGTGTGGGAGGGAAGCCGTGGCCCCCCGTTGTAGGAGTGGCCGTTCAATCCGGGATCCAGCAAGTCCGCCGCGGTCAGGTAGCGCGAAGTGTCCACACCTTCGAAAAACCTGCGCACGTAGTCGTTGGCGGGCTGGGTGATGATCTGGTGCGGGGTTCCCTCTTGCACCAGCTTGCCGCCTTCCATGATGGCGATACGGGTGCCGATGCGCAGTGCTTCTTCAAGGTCGTGCGAGACGAACAGCACCGTGCGCTGCTGGTCGCGCTGCAAATCCAGCATCAGGCTTTGCATCTCGACGCGCTTGAGCGGGTCCAGCGCCGAGAAGGCCTCATCCATCAGCAGGATGTCGGGGTCCACCGCCAGGGCGCGCGCCAGGCCCACGCGTTGCTGCATGCCACCCGACAGTTGCGAAGGGTATTTTGCCGCGTAGGTCTGCAAGCCCACCTGCTTCAGCACTTCCATGGCCCGGTCTTCACGCGCCTTGCGCGGTGTGCCCGCCATCTCGAGCCCAAACGCGGCGTTGTCGAGCACATTGCGATGCGGCATGAGCGCGAAAGACTGGAACACCATCGCGACCCGCTTGCGCCGCCACTTGACCAGGTCACATTGCGGCAGGGCGGTGATGTCTTCGCCGTCGATATGGATGGTTCCCGAAGACGGCTCGACCAGGCGGTTGATGAGCCGGATCAAGGTGGATTTCCCCGACCCCGACAAACCCATCAGCACATAGATTTCGCCCGCCACCACGTCGAAGCTGACTTTGTTGACGCCGACGACATGCCCGGTCCTGGCAAATACCTCGTCTTTGCCCAAGCCTTCCCCCAATAACCTTACGGCTTCGGAAATATTATTTCCGAAGATCTTGTAAAGATTTCGAACACTGATTTTGGGTTTGGTCATCGTATGTCTCCGGGGAATTTTTTCGCTGCATGCTTCGGTTTTTCTTATGAGCAAACAGCGTGCCACTATTTTCTCGGTCGAATAGGTTTCGGGCTATAGGGTTTGTCCATGAGGGGTGCTATTTCTGCCCCTAAACACCTTARAAGCCCCGTGCTTGTTGATAGAAACGCGAAGCGGCTCTTGAATTGGTGCATGCGCATTTTTTTGTTCACCGATCCAGTGCAACATCACTCACGGGTTTGCTGCAGCAGGGAAGAATCCATCCCTGGTCGATTTCGCGCGGGCGAATGCCCCCGGCATGTTTCATCTCGACCTGGCCGGATATTTTTTTGGTTTTGCAGGTGCCGCAGATGCCGCTGCTGCAGGAAGAAGGCAGGCGCAAGCCCGCCGCGGCGGCGGCTTGCAGAATTGTCTGGTCGGCCCGGCATGGGAAGGTCTGCCCCATTTTTTGCAGCTGGATGTTGAGTATGGAAGCGCTGCCGTCGCCCTGCGCTTGCGATTCGGGCTGTGCCTGCTCGGCGAAAGAAAAGCTCTCTTCGCGGTAGCGCTGCATGTCATGGCCCGCCGCGGCCAGAAGCTGGCGAACCGCCGCCATGAAAGGCGCGGGGCCGCAGGTGTAGACATCGCGTTGCAGGAAGTCGGGTGCGATATGCGCCAGCCGCGCCGCATCCATGCGCCCCAGGTGTCCGGCGTAGGCGCTGCCGGGCGTGTGCTGTTCGCACACGGTGGCCAGGCGCAAGCGCGCCATGTTGCGCGCCATCAAGGTCAGTTCTTCCGGGAACAGTATGTCCGCGGGGGTGCGCGCGCAATGCACAAACAGGATATCGGCGTCGCTGCCCAGGTCGTGCAGTGCCCGGGTCATCGACATCAAGGGCGTGACGCCGCTGCCGCCTGACAGGAACAGGTAACGTTGCGCCGGCGCCTTGAAGCAGCTGAACTCCCCCGATGGCCCGATCACGCTTAGCGCCATGCCGGCACGCAGGTTGTCATGCAGCCAGTTGGACACAGTCCCGCCCGGAACGCGCTTGACGGTGATGCTGACCAGGTCGGGGCGGGTAGGCGTGCTTGAGAGCGTGTAGCAGCGGTTGATCTTGCTGCCGGCGATTTCCAGCTCAAGCGTGATGAACTGGCCCGGCAGGTAGCGGAAGCTGCGCGGTCCGTCCGCCGCCAGCACAAAAGTTTTGACGTCGTGTGTTTCCTGGCGTACGTGGACACAGCGCAGGGTTTCGTCCCGGTCGGAGGACCAGGGCGGGGACGCGGGGGCCGCGAAGTCGGGAGCGTGAAGAAAGGTGGACATGGGGATTGGTTGAACGCTGAATATCGGCAGGCATCTACCGGGTCAGGGCGCTCAAACGGTTCACGTACCAGTTGCAGAATTTTTCCACCAGGCCTTCGGTGAAAGGCGAGTACGGTCCGGGCTGGTAAGCGCCGGTGGCGATTCCAATTTGCGACTCCTCCACAAGGCGGCGGTCTTGCGCATTGGTGGCATTCCATACCGCGGTCAGGTTCTCCACGGTGTAGTCCACGCCCTCCACCGCATCCTTGTGCACGCACCAGGTGGTCCGTACCAGGGTTTTGGTGGCGGAGATCGGCAGCACCGAAAAGCTGACGATGTGGTCGCTCATGAAGTGATGCCAGGAGTTCGGCTGCGTCCAGAACGACAAGCCGCCGAGCGCCGGATCGACAAAGTCGGCCAGCAGTTTTTTGGATGCGACTTCGGCGTTCATGGTTTGCGACTGGCCGGAGCGGTCTATCGGCAAGCGCTGGGTGCGAAAGCCCGTCACCCGGTCGTCCAGGGTGTCGATYTCCGCCGAGGGCAGGCCCATGCCTTCCCAGCGTTCATGGTTGGCGGCCATGATGTTCTGGAAGCGCTGTTGTTCGGCGGCGTTGTGCTCGYCCGGCTTGTAGCCGAAGCCGTATTCGTACAGGGAAATGGTCAGCTCGGGGTGGTTGCTCATGCAGTGGTAGCACTCCCGGTTGTTTTCCATGGTGAGTTTCCAGTTGCAGTCTTCCACCATGTCGACCTGGGCCGCGACTTTGCACTGGCTGAGCTGGTGGGGCGCCAGGTAAGGCGTCATCTCCGCGGCCATCTGTTCAAAGTCTTCCGGTGGGTTTTCGGCCAGGCAGATGAAAATCAAACCGGCCAGGCTGCGCACGTGCACGGGCTTGAGGCCCAGGCCCGTGGCGTCAAAATCATCGCCCATGTGCTTGGCGTGGATCAGTTTTCCCGTCAGGTCGTAGGTCCATTGGTGGTAAGGGCAAACGATATTGCCCACCACGCCTTGCCGGCTGGCGCACAGGCGTGAGCCGCGGTGGCGGCAGACATTGTGGAAAGCCTGTATCCGCATATCGTCGTCGCGCACGATCAGGATGGAGTTCTTGTCGAAGTCCACGGTGATGTAGTCGCCGGCTTCGGCGATTTGAGGTTCGACGGCGACGAAAATCCAGTGCTTGCCGAAGATGTGCTCCATGTCGGCCTGCAGCAGTGTGTCGCTGAGGTAGAACGGCGCCTCCAGGCTGTAGCCGGGGCGGCGGCGGGCCAGCAACTCGCGGGTGAGCAGGGTTTGCGCGGAAATGGTCTTTGTCATAGTGGGCGTTGGTCAAAAATGAACAAGAGAATGGGTGCGCAGGTAGTCCAATACCGCCTGCGCCTTGCTGTGCGGGTCGCCTGTTTGCAGCACGGTGCCGCCCGTCGAGGGTGACTCGATGGCCCCCAACATGCGGGCGTGGCCGCTTTGCTGGATACGGGCTTCCAGCAATTTGCGGCGCTTGCTCCTGGGGACCAGCTGGCCCGCGGAAACGGGAACAGGCGCGGCCTCCGGTGTTTGAGCCGGTTTGCGGACAATCCGGCCCGCCATGGCATCGGCCAGTGAATAACGCGGTGATGGGGATGCGGCGGCACTCACCACAAGCACGGCGGGCGGATGGACGCGCAGGCGGCGCCGGGCTCCCTTGGGCAGTGCCTGCGTCACAAGCCAGGCGGCACCCTCGGGCTCCACGGCCAGGACATCCGCGACCACGGGGCGCCCCAGCCCGGCTGCCAGGGCGTAAGGCAACATCCCCGTGCCGTGTTCGGATTCCGGGCGGGTTCCGGCCAATACCCAAGGCACATCACGCAAGGCAGCCAGCAAGCTTGCCGTCACATCGGCCTCTTCCTTGCATTCCAGAACTTCAAGCAGGGGCGCACCCAGGGCCAGGTAGTCGCGGGCAACTGAATCCGGCAAAGGGCCGGCCGTCAGCAGCCGGATCCCATCCGACAGGCCCAAAGCCAGGGCTGCCGCGCTTGCATCGGCACGGCTGCGGACGGGGCGACCGCTGACCGCATGCGTGTGGGCCGCCACGAGTACGACGATGTCGCTCATGCGGCCTCCTTTTGCGCGCGGACCAATTTGAGCAGGGCCTGCATCAGCGCCGCGCTGTCCTCAACGACGGTCAGGTCGGCGCGGCGCGCGATGGGCGCTGAAGCATCCAGGTTTACCGCGATGACATGGCGGCAATCCTTGATGCCTTGCAGATGCTGTACCGCACCGGAAATGCCCAGCGCCAGGTAAGCCGAAGCGGACACGGTTTTTCCCGTGGCGCCGATTTGCTGGGCGCGGGCAAAGCGGCCGTCATCCACCGCGACGCGCGAGGCCCCGACCGCGGCGCCGACTTCCAGCGCCAGCGAGTGGAACAGGGGCAGGTCGGTGACGCCGTTGCCCGCGGCCAGGATGAGGTCGGCTTCCTCCAGTGCCAGCGTTTTTGGATCCCCGGCCTGTACGCCCAGGTCTTCGATTCCGCTCTCGGAAACCGCCGGCAAGGCTTGAGCGGGTTCGCGTACGCCGAGGCCCACAAACGGCAGCTTGGTGCCGGCGACACTTTTGGCCAGCAGCATGACCTGGGCGTGCGGGCGCAGGCAGTCCTGGCTGGCGCTGGCGGGCACGCGCAGCGTGTCCGCCCCCAGCTCGGCCACGCCGCAAGCCAGGTCCAGCCCGGCGTGGAGGGCAAAGCGGCGGCCCAATTGGCCGTCAAAACCGTGATCGGCAAAGAACCAATGTTGAGGCGTCCAGAGCGCTTGCAGGCCTTGCAGCCATTGAACGCAGGCGCTGGGCTGGTAGCGGTTCGGATCAAAATCCTCCGACACCAGCAAACGATCCACGCCCAGTGCCGCCACGTCGTCATGGCAGGCGCCCAGCACCGCCAAAATCACTTCGGTGTTGGCGGGGGCCAGAATCGCGGCCGCCGCAATCGCCTGGCGCGCCATGTCGCTCAGCGCGCCGCGCTCCGCGTGGGCCACCACCATGGTGGTGTGTTGAAAGGGGCCGGTGCTGCGCGAGGCCTTGGCGATCGGGGCGTCCAGGCGGCTTGCGGTTCCGCGTTCGCCTTCGCTGCTGCCCAGGACGATGCGCCGCAGGCCCGCGGGCGTCAGGATGGCGGGCCGTCGCGGGTCCACGCGGCGCACCTGGCCTGAAGGGGCGTAGGGGGTGCTCATGCCACCTCCAATGCATGGGCCAGCAGTTCTGCCACGTCGAGCACTTCGGGTCGCGGCCCCACCACACCTTCGAGCATGGCGGTGCAGTTGGGGCAGGCCACGGCCACCACGCCCGCGCCGGTGAGCCTGGCATCGGCAATACGGATGTCGGGAATACGCGTGGTACCGGGAATGTCGGTAAACGGCGCGCCGCCGCCGCCGCCGCAGCAACGGCCCCGCTCGCGGCTGCGTTCCATCTCCACCACCTTGATGCCTATGCTTTTGAGCACCGAGCGCGGAGCTTCCACTTCGCGGCCGTAGCGGCCCAGGTAGCAGGGATCGTGGTAAGTCACGGCCTCCAGGCTGCCGGCGCGGGTGGGTTGCAACTGGCCCTTGGCCAGCAGGTCGGCCAGCAGCTGGGTGTGGTGCCACACGTCGAAGTCGCCGCCCATGGCCGGGTACTCGTTCTTCAGCGAATGGAAGATGTGGGGATCGGGCGTCACGATGTGCAGAAAGCCGCGTGCCTTCAGGGTGGCGATGAGCTGCAGGGACAGGCGCTGGAAGCCATGCTCGTCGCCCAGGCGGCGCGCCAGGTCGCCGCAATCGGTTTCCGCCGCGCCCAGCAGGGCGATCTTCAGCCCGGCCTTTTGCAGCGTTTTGATAAAGGCGCGCAGGGTGCGCTGGTAGCGCATGTCGAAGCCACCTTCCCCAACCAGTACCAGCCAGTCGGTGTGGCCACCGGCTTCAAGTACCGGCACGTCGAGGTCGGCCGCCCAATGGTGCCGGGCGGTGAGCGGGAAGCCGCCGGCGGTGTCGGTGTCGCGCAGCTGTTCCAGCGCTTCCATGCCTTTGTTCGGCACCACGCCGCCCACCAGGGTCATGTGGCGGCGCATGTCCACAATCGCATCCACATGTTCGATCAGCATGGGGCATTCCTGCACACAGGCGCGGCAGGTGGTGCAAGACCAGAGCGTGTCGCTGTTGATCAGGCCATTCACGATGGGCAGGCCCGGGGCCCCGCTGTGCTGGCCGACTGGCTGGCCTGGATAAGGGCTGCCCGCGTAGCCGGCATCGGTCTTGGCGCTCATGCCGGCGACCAGGTCCTGGATCAGCTTCTTCGGGTTCAGCGGCTGGCCCGCCGCAAAAGCCGGGCAGGCGGCTTCGCACTTCCCGCACTGCACGCAGGCGTCGAAGGACAGCAGTTTGTTCCAGGCGAAGTTGGCCGGCTTGCCCACGCCCATGTCGTCGGCGGTGAGCTTCAAAGGTCGCAGCGCCGTGGCGAAGCGCCGGTCTGCAGGACTGCCAAAGCGTTCAACAGCATCAGTGAATAAGGCAGCCGGCTCCACGGGCCTTGGGACAGGCGCGCCGGTGCGTTGCGGCGGCGCGATGCCATGGCGGCCGCACCGGCCAGCATCATCAGGCCGGCCAGCAGCAGCACCGCGTCAAGGCTGGGCCAGTACAGGCCGAGGCCGTAGTTCAGCGCGACCAGCACCAGGGCCAGGATCGCGCCGCCGGCCACACCGACATGGGCCCGGGCCACAAAAGGCTCTCGCGCCACCACGTCATGCAGGTCCACAAAATAGCGCTTTGGAATTTGCAGCAGCCCACGCAGATCCACGCTGGCCGGCCGGCCTGTTTTCCATATGAGCGCGCGCCGGGCC
Organism: Polaromonas sp. P1_G2; assembly: GCF_056405515.1. Classification (NCBI taxonomy): domain Bacteria; kingdom Pseudomonadati; phylum Pseudomonadota; class Betaproteobacteria; order Burkholderiales; family Comamonadaceae; genus Polaromonas; species Polaromonas sp. P1_G2. The sequence continues at coordinate 88,365 of NZ_JBFUBY010000007.1, read as the reverse complement.
ATACCCCAGGCCAGACCCAGGACGGCCAGCCAGAACACGGAGCTTACAAGCTGCTGCAGCATGCTAGAAGTCCTTGCACAGGCGCAGCGAGTCGTAGATCGCGGCGTGGATGTTGTGCATGGAGACGCAGTCACCCACGCGGTAGAGCAGGAAGTCGCCGTTGCCGGTGGACTGGCTCAGTGCGGGTTGCGGCAGCGCGTCATACAGGGCGTCGATATCGGTCTGGCCCTTGTTGAGCGAAAGCGGCTTGAGCTGCCAGTACAAGCCGTCATTGGGCAGGATGCCGTTTTCGACGACAACCTGGTCCACCGCGCGCTCTTCCAGCGCCTCGGTGTATTCGTTCTTCAACACGGCGATCAGTTTGTCGCCTTCCCGGTAGACCTTTTCCAGCCAGAAGTTCGGCGTTTGGATCACGGCGTTGGCGTAGAGCTGGCGGTAGAAGATCGGGAAGGTGGTGCCGCCTACGTCATCGGCTACCTTGACGTCGGGTGTCACGATTTCCACCAGCTTGCCGCGCGCCGCGATGAAGTCGGCCGCGCCGGTGCCCGCGTGGGTGCTGATGCTGTCGTACACCAGGACGTTTTCACCCGGCGCAACCGCGCCCGACAGGATGTCCCAGCTGCTCACGCACAAGCCCTCGGCCGCGCCCCAGGCCGGGGTCTGCCCGGTATGCGGTACGCCGCCGGTGGCCAGGACCACGATGTCGGGTTTCTCGGCCAGGATCATTTCCTGCGTGGCCGCCACGCCCAGGCGGCGTTGCACGCCCAGGCGCTGGGTCTCCATGTCGAACCAGCGGATGATGCCGGCCATCTGTTCGCGCTTGGGCGGCTTGGCGGCCAGGTTCACCTGGCCGCCCACCACGGAATTTTTCTCGAACAACACCACGTCGTGCCCGCGCTCGCGGGCCACGCGGGCGGCTTCCAGGCCCGCCGGGCCGGCGCCGACCACCACCACCTTGCGGCGAACGCCCGTGGTTTTCTCGATCACATGCGGCATGGTTTCTTCGCGGCTGGTGGCGGCGTTCTGGATGCACAGCACATCCAGGCCGTTGTACTGGCGGTCGATGCAGTAGTTGGCGCCCACGCATTGTTTGATCTGGTCTTCCTTGCCGTCGCGGATCTTGATGACCATGTGCGGGTCGGCGATCTGCGCGCGCGTCATGCCGACCATGTCGACYATGCCGGCGGCCAGGATGCGTTCAGCCTGCGAGGCGTCGCGAATGCTTTGCGCGTGCATGWCCGGTACCCTGGACACCGATTTGATGCCGGCGGCCAGGTGTACAAAGGGCTCGGGCGGCAGCGCCATCGGCGGCATGCAATTGACGAGGGTGTTGTGCGTATCCGCACCGGAGCCGACCACGCTCAGGAAATCGATCAAGCCGCTTTCCGACATGGCCTGGGCAATCTCCTTGGCCATCTCGTGGCTGATGCCGTCTTCATGGAATTCATCGCCGCACATGCGCATGCCGACGCAGAAATCGGCGCCGACCTGTTCGCGCACGGCTTGCAGCACTTCCATGCCGAAGCGCAGGCGGTTTTCCAGGCTGCCGCCGTACTCGTCGGTGCGGTGGTTCACCCGTGGACTCCAGAACTGGTCGACAAGCTGCTGGTGCGCTGCGGAGATTTCGATACCGTCGAGTCCCGCGTCCTTCACGCGCCTGGCGGCCCGGCCGTAGTCGGCCACGATGCGGCGAATCTCTTCGATCTCTATCGTCTTGGCGTTGCCGCGGTGCACCGGTTCGCGGATGCCCGAGGGACTGACCAGATGCGGCCAGTCAAAACCGTGCCAGGCATTGCGCCGGCCCATGTGGGTGGCCTGGATCATCAGTTTGGCGCCATGCTTGTGCATGGTGTCGGCCAGCTTGGCCAAAGGCTCGATCACCGAGTTCTTCGCCAGATTGACGGAACTCCACCACGACCAGGGACTGTCGCGCGACACCGGGCTGGAGCCGCCGCAAATCGCCAGGCCCACGCCACCTTTGGCTTTTTCCTCGTAATACCGGATGTAGCGCTCGGTCGGGTTGCCGCCTTCCGCGTACACCTCGGCATGCGCGGTGCTGACGATGCGGTTGCGCAACAGAACCTGGTTCAGGCGAATGGGCTCAAACAAGTGCGGGTAGCGCATGACGGATCTTTAGAGAGGACTGACGGTGAAGACGCAGTGGCTGTGGCCTTCCGCGGCGCACTGGGTTTCGGCGCTTGTGGTGCGCACGGCCGAGCCGCTGGTTTCCAGCACCCAGTCCATCGCACCCGAGAACCAGCCCGCGAACAGGTAGCAAACCTTGGCATCGTTCACCGGCACACCGGCAATGCCTTGCGCGAGCACGAACACCGAATTTTCCAGCTTGACCAGGGCATGGCCGGTCGCGGCGTTTGATTCGATGAACGAAAAAAGGCCCCAGCCGCGCTGCGACAAGCGCTTGAGGTAGTGCTCATAGACGGCCATGCCGGCCAGTCCATGGGTGGCCGCTTCCTGCTGGCACCAGAAATAGGCCGAGCGATGTCCGGCCTTGTAGAGCGCGGGGGCATAGACCTCCCGGCCCACCATGGCTTCGGTCTCGACGTGGTTATTGACGAAGAAGCCGGGTACTTGCTTGCTTTAGCCGAGCCAGCTCGCCACGCGCGCGGAGTTGTCGTTCATCCATTTTTCCGCCGCGGCATCCGCCTTGGCGCCGCCCTCGACGGCCAGCATCACCGCGCCGATTTCCTCCGGCTTCCACGAAAACTTCTTCAGGAAGGCGACGACGGCGGGAGCCTTGGTGTTCAGCGCCGGGTTGATGACGCTGTCCACATGCTCTTCCGCGCCGTAGATGTTTTTGGGGTCGGCCAGGAAGCGAAGCTTGTACTTGGCGAACATCCAGTGGGGAATCCAGCCCGTGACGGCAATGGATTTGTTGGCGCGATAGGAGCGGTCGAGTTCGGCGGCCATGGCGGGGCCGGAACTGGGCAGCAGGCGCATTTCCAGGCCGTAGGCTTTGATGGCTTCCTCGGTTTTGCGCATGACGCCCGCGCCGGCGTCGATGCCCACAATACGGTTGTCGAAATCGGCGCGGAAGTTGTTGAGGTCCGTCAGGCTGGTGGCCTTGACGTAGTCGGGCACGATCAGGCCGATCTTGGCGCCGGGGTAGTTGGCGCCCAGGATCTGGACCTTGTCCTTGAAGCTGGTCAGGTAGGCTTCGTGCGTCACCGGGAGCCAGGCCGACAGCGTCATATCCAGGTCGCCGCGCGCCACGCCTTGCCACATGATGCCCGCTGCCAGCGGCACCAGTTCAACCGGGTTCCCCAGCTTGCTGCGGATGATGGCCGCAGCCAGGTTGGTGGTGGCCACACTGTCGGACCAGCCATCGACAAAGCCGATTTTGATCGTGGGTTTGGCCTGGGCGAAAGCACCCATGCCCGAAGCGGCCAGTGCGGACAGGCCCAGCGTTTGCGCCAGAAACTTGCGGCGAGGACGGGGGGAAGAATTTTGCGTTTTCATCATGGTACGAACACTCCTGATTAGAAGAAGAAAGCGGAACAAGCTCAATCGGGCAGTGTGAACTACACGCCCCACACCTCACCAAAAACACGGAGCCAGTTGCGCCCCATGACCTTTGTGATCTTTGCCGCCGGCCAGCCCGCGCGCTCCATGGCGGCCGTCAGGTTGGGCATCTCGCCGATAGTGCGTATGCCCAGCGGGTTTTGCACGGTGCCGAAATTGGTGAGGCGGCGGCCACGGCCTTTGTCGTGGGTGATGTGGTCGAAAAATTCCTGTCCGTAGCCTTGCGTGTGGTCGGTCCCCACGCCCACGCAGTCCTCGCCCACCAGCTTGATCACATAGTCCAGCGCCTCGACATAGTCTTCCACGGTGGCGTCCGTTCCCCGCTTCAGGAACGGCGGGAACATGGTGACCCCGATGAAGCCGCCATGGTCGGCGATGAACCGGAGCTGCTCGTCGCTCTTGTTGCGCGGGTGTTCCTTGAGGCCCGCGGGCAGGCAGTGGCTGTAGGTGACCGGCTTCTTCGATTCGAGGATGGCTTCTTCGGAGGTCTTGGCGCCCACGTGCGAGAGATCCACCATGATGCCGACGCGGTTCATCTCGCCGATCACCTCGCGTCCGTAGCCCGAGAGTCCTCCGTCGCGTTCGTAGCAGCCGGTGCCGATCAGGTTCTGCGTGTTGTAGCAGAGCTGGACCACCCGCACCCCCATGTCGGCGAAGGTTTCGATGTAGCCCAGGTGGTCTTCAAAGGCGTGCGCGTTCTGGAAGCCCAGGATGATGCCGGTCTTGCCGTCCTTCTTGGCCCGCTCGATATCCGCCGTGGTGCGCACCAGGGACAACAGGTCGCTGTTGGCGCGGATCAGCGCCTTCATCTCGGCGATGTTGTGGACCGTGCTTTTGAAGTCATCCCACACCGATACGGTGCAATTGGCGGCGCTCAGCCCGCCCTTTTTCATGTCCTCGAAAACCGAGCGGTTCCACTTGGAGATGATCAGGCCGTCGATGATGATGGAGTCTTGGTGCAGGGTGCTCATGGTGAATTCCTTACAGGCGCGATGTCGGGTTGAACTTCAGGCGTAGAGAGGGAAGCGGGCGGTCAGCGCCTTGACGCGGGCGTAGACGGCGCTTTCCGTCGCCGCGTCGCCGGCGGGATTGGTTTTCAGGCTGTTGAAAACTTCCAGCATCAGGCGGCCGACCTCTTCAAACTCGGCCGTGCCGAAGCCCCGTGTGGTGCCGGCGGCCGTGCCGACACGGATGCCGGAGGTGATGGTCGGCTTCTCGTCGTCGAACGGAATGCCGTTCTTGTTGCAGGTGATGCCGGCGCGCTCGAGCGCCACTTCGGTCGTATTGCCCTTCAGGCCCAGGGGACGCAGGTCGACCAGCAGCAGATGGTTATCCGTGCCGCCGGTCACCAGGTCCAGGCCGCCGGCCTTGAGCACCGCGCCCAGGGCCTTGGCGTTGGCCACCACCTGCTGGGTATAGGCCTTGAAGCCGGGCTGCAGCGCCTCGCCGAAGGCCACGGCCTTCGCGGCAATCACGTGCATCAGCGGGCCGCCCTGCGAACCGGGGAACACGGCGGAGTTGATCTTTTTGGCGATCTCCGCGTCGTTGGTCAGCACCACGCCGCCGCGCGGGCCGCGCAGGGTCTTGTGGGTGGTGGAGGTCGTCACATGGGCGTGCGGAACCGGGCTGGGAGAGACGCCGGTGGCCACCAGGCCGGCCACGTGGGCCATGTCGACCATCAGGAATGCGCCGACCTTGTCGGCAATTGCGCGGAAGCGCGCCCAGTCGATGGTGCGCGGGTAGGCGGAAAAACCCGCGATGATGAGTTTGGGCTTGTGTTCGATGGCCAGGGCCTCGACCTCGTCATAGTCGATCAGCGAATCGGCGCGGCGCACGCCGTATTGCACGGCCTTGAACCATTTGCCGGAGAGCGCCGGTTTGGCGCCGTGCGTCAGGTGGCCGCCGGCCGACAGCGCCATGCCCAGCACCGTGTCGCCGGGCTGCACCAGCGCCAGCATGACCGCGGTGTTGGCTTGGGCGCCGGAGTGGGGCTGCACATTGGCGAATTCGCAGCCAAACAGCTTGCACAGGCGCTCGATGGCCAGGGTTTCGACCACGTCCACGTGCTCACAGCCGCCGTAGTAGCGCTTGCCGGGGTAGCCTTCGGCGTATTTGTTGGTCAGCACCGATCCCTGCGCATCCAGAACGGCCTGGGAGACGATGTTTTCGGAGGCGATCAACTCGATCTGTTCGCGCTGGCGCTGTAATTCGTGGTCCATGGCGATGCTGACGGCCGGGTCGGCCTGGGCCACGCCTGTGGAGAAGAAATCTTCAGTTTGCATGGGAACGCTCTTTCAAACGATTTCGAACAAGGGGGTGAAAATCGGGTCGGCGCATTGCGCCGGGCTGGTAATGCACAGCTGGTAAGGCCTGGCGGTGCGCTCCAGCAGGCGCCAGGTGTAGTCCGCAAAGCTCCGGCGGAACACCAGCACCACACCGGCTTCGTCGGTGCGCGCCACGGTGAAGTCGGTCTTGGACGCCACGGTGGCGGCGCAGCGGCCCACGGCCAGGCTCTCGTAGTCGTAAGGGCCGAGCTGGCGCATCAGCAGCATGTGGTCGGGCCCGGTGATGCGCAGCGCCGTCAAGCCGCCGCTGTTGTCCACCACCTGGGCGAACACCTCCTGCAACGCACTGGTCAATGCAGCCAGCAGCGCATTGCGGTCCGAACGCTTGCAGACCAGCAGCCATTCGTCGGGCGAGACCCACAACACCGCACCGGCGCTGGTGGACAAAACCGTCATCGGCTGGGTCGGCAGCGCCTGGCCCAGCACGCCGGCCACGCCCTGCATGAATGCCGTGTCGCCGGCTTGGCCTCGCAGCACGATATAGCCCAGGTGGGGCAGCTCACTCATGATCACGCGGTTCGCATTGGCGGGCGTTGCCACGCGGCTGGGCAGGCCAAAGGCGTGCAGGGCGGATTCCAGCATCACATTGGGTGGATTAAACATTTTGACGGTCGCCTTTCACGTCCACGAACACGCTGCCGCCGACTTTGACGGGAGTGACCTTGCCGTGGGCATGCACATACAGGGTCTGCTCCTTGCGCTGCAGGCCGCCGGCAACCACGGCCATGGCGATGGAGCGGCCCAGGAAGGCGCTGTGGTAGCTGGACGTCACATGGCCCAGCATCTGGTTGGCCGCGCCCGTGGTGGCGCTTTCCATGAWCTGCGCACCTTCGACCAACACGCTGGACGGGTCTTCGGGCAACAGCCCCACCAGCTGTTTGCGGCCTTCGCGGGCCGTGTCGCTGCGGGCCAGCGAGCGCTTGCCCAGGAAGCTGAACGGTTTCTTCATGCCGACGGCCCAGGCCATGTCCAGGTCCAGCGGGCTCATCGAACCATCGGTATCCTGGCCGACGATGATGAAGCCCTTTTCGGCGCGCAGCACATGCATGGTTTCGGTGCCGTAAGGCGTGATGTCGAACTCGGCGCCGGCGGCCATCACGGCCTCCCACAGCGCGCGGCCGTAGCCGGATTCGACGTTCAGCTCATACGACAGCTCGCCCGAGAAGCTGATCCGGAACACGCGTACGGGCAAGCCGCACACCGTGCCCGAACGCCAGTCCATAAACTTGAAGTTGTCCGGGGAAAGATCGATGTCGGAACACAGCTTCGCCAGCACCGCGCGTGATTTGGGCCCCACCAGGGCGATGGTGGACCAGTGGTCGGTCACCGAGGTCATCCACACCTTGAGTTCGGGCCATTCGGTCTGGTGCCAGCGCTCCAGCCAGTTCAGCACGCGGGCCGCGCCGCCGGTGGTGGTGGTCATGTAGAACTGGTTTTGCTGGATGCAGGCGGTGACGCCGTCGTCCATCACCATGCCGTTTTCGTCCAGCATCAGGCCGTACCGGCATTTGCCGACGGCCAGCTGGGTCCAGGCATTGGCGTAGATGCGGTTCAGGAATTCGCGCGCGTCCGGGCCGTCGATCTGGATCTTGCCCAGCGTGGAGGCGTCCATCACCGCCACGCCCTTGCGCGCCGCCAGGCATTCGCGGTTCACGGCGGCGTGCAGGTCTTCGCCGGGCTTTGCGAAGTACCAGGGCCGCTGCCATTGGCCGACCGGTTCCAGCGCCGCGCCGCGCCCCACGTGGGAAGCATGGATGGCGCTGTAGCGGTTCGGGTCGAACAGCTCTTCGCGCATGGTGCCGGCCAGCGCGCCCAGGCTCACCGGCGTGTAGGCCGGACGGTAGGTGGTGGTGCCGACCTCGTTCACCGGGCGCTTCAATGCGCGGGCGGTGATGACAAAGCCGTTCACATTGGACAGCTTGCCCTGGTCGGTGCCGAAGCCCAAAGCGGTGTAGCGTTTGACGTGCTCGATCGAGTGGTAGTTCTCACGCACCGCCAGTTCGATGTCGGCGGCGCTGACGTCGTTCTGGTAGTCGACAAAAGCCTTGGCGCCCGCGCCTTCGGCCTTGCCGTCGGGCAGGCGGAACATCGGACGCGCCGCAAGGCGCCGGGGCTGGACGCAGGAGGGGACCTGCAACGATTCTCGTTTGCCGCAGGCGCTCAGCACCTGTTGCATCGCTTGCGTGGTTTGCGCCAGCGCGTCGGCCAGCTCGAAAGCGCCGGTGACCGAGCCGGCGCAGGCAACCCCTTTGCGCCCGGTGTGCGGCGCCACAAAGGCCGCGATGGATTCATCCCATTGCGGGCGGCTGCCGTCGTGGCAAAACAGGTGCACCGTGGGCGACAGGCCGCCGGAGCTCAGCACCACGTCGCAGGCAATGAAAGTGCCGGCGCCGGTGGCTTCATCGCGGGTGGGATGCAGGGGCACAAGTTTCACGCCCTTGACTTCGCCGCCACCCGTGACTTCGGCGATGCCGTGGCCCGCCATCACCGTGTAACTGCTGTTGCGCGCCACCGCGCTGTGGCGCACATCCGCCACCGTGACCTGGGCGCCGGCTTTGGCCAGGCTTTCGGCGCAGTCGTGGATCAGGTCGCTGGTGCCGCAGATCACGACGCGACGGCCGACGCGCACGCCGTAGCGCTGCAGAAAGGTCTGGCCGGCGGACACGGTCATCACGCCGGGCAGGTCGTTGTTGCCGAACACCAGCGGGCGCTCGATGGCGCCCGTGGCCAATACGACCTGGCGGGCGCGGATCTTGTGCATGCGGTGGCGCGGCAGGTGGGCCTGGCGCTGCTCCGGCGGGAGATGGTCCTGCACCAGTTCCACGGCCTGCACCAGGTTTTGTTCATACATGCCGAAGGCGGTGGTACGCACCAGGACGGTCACATGCGGCATGTCGGCCAGGGCGGCCTGCATGGAGCGGATATAGGCATCGCTGTTGCGGCCGTCGATCTGCGCATGGGGGTCGGACAGCAGCCAGCCACCCAGCTCGTTCTGCTCGTCCAGCAGCAGGGTTTTGAGGCCGGCGCGGCCGGCCTGCAGCGCGGCCAGCAAGCCGCAGGCGCCGCCGCCGACGACCAGCACGTCCACGTGGTGGTGCAGGTGGTCGTAGTTCTCGGGATCGGGTTCGGCCGGCGCGTCGCCAAAGCCGGCAAACTTGCGGATCACGGTTTCATACAGCGGCCAGAGCTTTTGCGGCCACTTGAAGGTCTTGCTGTAAAAGCCGGCCGGCATGAAGCGCGAGCCCTGGCCCAGGACCGACTTCAGGTCGAAGTCCAGCGAGGGCCAGCCCGAGGTGGACCGGGCGCTCAAGCCCTCGTAAAGCTCGGCCTGGGTGGCCTTGACGTTGGGTGTGGTCAGTGCGCCCGTGCCCAGCTGCACCAGTGCATTGGGTTCTTCCGCACCCGCGCCGATGATGCCGCGGGGCCGGCCGTACTTGAAACTGCGCGCCATGCGGCGCACGCCATGGGCCAGCAGGGCGGAGGCCAGCGTGTCGCCGGGGTGGCCGGTGTAATCGCGGCCGTCAAAGCTGAAATTGACCGTGCGCGTGCTGTCGATGCGCATGCCGGCCTGGGGGACTCTGGTACCGCTCATACCTTTTGCTCCCCGGCAATGTCCGCCAGAAACAGGGCCTTGCCTTCGGCCAGCGTCCAGGTGCCGGCTATTTCATAGGTCGCGGTGTTGCGCTTCACGGCAAATACCTTGCGGCAGGCCGCCGTGTGCTGCCATTGCTCCCAGAACCAGCCCTTGGTGTTCCTGCGCATGAAAACATAGTCGCCCCAGGTGGCGTCGTCCACGGTCTCAGGCTGGAGCGGGCGGGGAATGTAGGCTTCACCGGCATTGCTGAACTCTTCCTCGTCCCGCGTTTCGCCGCAATGGGGGCAGTGCAATAAAAACATATCAGTGGGCGACGCCTGCGGCGCCGTGTTCGTCGATGAGGTGGCCGGTGTGGAACCGGTCCACGGAGAAGGATTTGGCGAGCGCATTGGGCTCACCCCTGGCCAGCATGTCGGCAAAGACATGGCCCGAGCCCGGCGTGGCCTTGAAGCCGCCGGTGCCCCAGCCGCAGTTGAAGAACAGGCCTTGCACCGCGGTCTTCGAAATGATCGGGCAGGCGTCGGGCGTCACGTCCACAATGCCGCCCCATTGCCGGTTCATGCGCACGCGGGAGAACTGGGGAAACAGCTCGATGATGGCGGCTGCCGTGTGCTCTATCACGTGCGGGCTGCCGCGCTGGCCGTAGCCCAGGTAGCTGTCGATGCCGGCGCCGATCACCAGTTCACCTTTGTCGGACTGGCTGAGGTAGCCGTGGACCGCGTTGGACATGATCACGGTGTCGATCACGCGCTGCATCGATTCGGACACAAAGGCCTGCAGCGGATGGCTCTCCAGCGGCATGCGCAGGCCGGCCATTTTGGCCAGCACCGATGAATGGCCGGCGGCCACGCAGCCCACGCGATCGGTTTTAACGGTGCCCAGGTTGGTCTCCAGGCTGCGGATTTTGCCGCCCGCGATGTCCATGCCGGTGACTTCGCAGCCTTCGATCAGGTCCACACCCAGGCGGCTGGCGGCGCGGGCGAAGCCGCGCGCCACGGCGTCGTGGTGGGCGATGCCGGCGCGCGGCTGCCAGCTGGCGCCCAGCACCGGATAGCGGCGGCTGCGGCTGCAGTCCAGCTGGGGAATTTTTTCTTTCACTTCCCGCGCGTTCAATACATGGGCGTCAATGCCTTGCAGCGCGTTGGCGTTGACCCGGCGCTCGATGTCGCGCATATCCTGCAAGGTGTGGCCCAGGTTGAACACGCCGCGCTGGCTGAACATCACGTTGAAGTTCAGGTCTTCAGTCAGGCCTTCCCACAGCTTGAGCGAATGCTCGTAGATCGCCGCCGACTCGTCCCACAGGTAGTTGGAGCGCACGATGGTGGTATTGCGCGCGGTATTGCCCCCGCCCAGATAGCCTTTTTCCAGCACCGCGATCTTGCCGACCTGGGGGTGGTTTTTGGCCAGGTAATAGGCCGTGGCCAGGCCGTGCCCGCCGCCGCCGACGATCACCACGTCGTAGGACGGCTTCAATGCCACCCGCTCCCAGGCGGGCTCCCAGGTTTGGTGATTTTTGAAACCGTGCTTGAGCAGGCTCCAGAGAGAGTAGTGTTGGCCGCGCATAGTCGCTTGTGGGGAGGTCCAATGAATCTGCGCCCATTGTTGGATTTCCCAGGTGCGCCAACTTGCGCCGGGCGGACGCACACTTGCTCAAATTCGACATGATGTCGGATTTGGCGTGCGCGGGAGATGCTGGTGATCTTCCGGGCTGCGTTCGTCACGAGTCCGGAGAGGAAGTCACGGTTGAACGCGGTGAAGCGTTCGGAGTTACCGACGGGTCAGCCCGCCAGCGCGAGGCTCGCCACCTGGACAAACCAGCTCACGCCCAGCGGCAGCACCTCGTCGTTGAAGTCGTAGCTGGGATGGTGCAATGAGGGGGTGTCTTCACGTCCCGGGTTGGCGCCCTGGCCCAGCCAGAGGTAGGCGCCGGGCCTGGCTTTCAGCATGAACGCGAAATCCTCGGACGTGAACGCCGCCGAGGGCGCCACCGAAGCCCGCAGGCCCGCGGCTTCGGCGGCGCGCAGCGCCAGCGATGCTTCTTGCGGCGTGTTCACGGTGGCCGGGTAGTAGCGCACGTACTCCACGTCGATCGCGGTGCCGGTGGCCTGGGCCACGCCTTGCGCGACCTGCCGGATGGCGGTTTCGATGGTGTCCTGGACGCCGGCGTCGAAGCTGCGCACCGTGCCCGTGAGTTCGACCGCGGAGGGCAGCACGTTGTGTGACTGGCCGCCGCTGATGCGCGTGACCGAGAGCACCGCATTCTCGGTGGGTGGAATGCGGCGCGAGGTGATGGTGTGCAACTGGGTGACCAGCTCGCTCGCGGCGAGCACCGCGTCGGGCGTGCGATGCGGCTGGGCCGCGTGGCCGCCCCGGCCCCGCACCACGATGTCGAAGCGATCCGCCGCCGCCATGATGGCGCCCGGCCGCGTCTGGGCCGTGCCGGCGGGCAACTCGGGCCAGTTATGCAGGGCGTAGACCGCGTCGCAGGGAAAGCGCTCGAAGAGCCCTTCCTGGACCATCACGCGTGCGCCGCCCCGGCCTTCCTCGGCGGGCTGGAAGATGAAGTTGACGGTGCCGTCGAAGCGGCGCGTGCGTGCCAGCTGGCGTGCCGCGCCCAGCAGCATGGCGGTGTGCCCGTCGTGCCCGCAGCCGTGGTGGACGCCGGGAAAGCGGCTGACGTAGGGCCGTTCGCCTTGCTCAAGAATGGGCAGCGCGTCCATGTCGGCGCGCAGTCCCACGCTGCGCTGTCCGCTGCCGGCGCGCAGCACGCCGACAACACCCGTGCCGCCTATGCCCTCGTGCACCTCCAGCCCCAGGTCGCGCAAGGCCTTGGCGACGATGCCGGCCGTGCGGTGTTCCTTGAATGCCAGCTCCGGATGCGCGTGCAGGTCGCGCCGCAGCGCGACCAGGTCGGGCAGCAGGTCCGCGATCTCCTCTGTCATGGTGCGGCTCAGCATGCCGTTCGCGGCTGGCCGGCGGTCGTCAGGTACTGCCCCGGTGTCATGCCGAACACGCTCTTGAAATGCCGCGAGAGATGGCTTTGGTCATAAAAGCCCGCTTCACTGGCCGCGCTGGCGACCGGCATGCCCTGCCGGATCAGGGCCTGCGCGCGCGCCAGGCGGAGCCGGCAGATGTAGCGGTGCGGGGAAACGCCCACTTGCTGGCGAAACACGGTGGCGAAGCGCCAGATGCTGAGCCCGGCAAGATCGGCCAGCTCCGACAGTGACAGCGCCTGGTTGAGGTTCTCGTGGATGTGCCGCTGCACTCGCTGGATCGCTGCGGCCGAGCGGGCGGGCGCCGGGATGCGGGAAGGAGGGTTCATGCTCCAAGCGTAGGCCGGCCCCACCGGAGATGGCACCGGAAACGGACGCCGGTGCAGCAGCAAATGTCGAATCGGGCCGGGCTGCAGCAAAAGCTGCGGCCCCGCGGCCCGCTCAAGCGTGCGGCTGGATCAGTTGCTCGATCGGGTAGAAGTTCTTGACGAAGGGCGTCTTGATCACGATGTAGCTGAAGTATTTTTCGATGCCGATGTTGGCTTCCAGCAAGCCTTCAACGATCTCCTGGTAGTGGTTCACACCGCGTGTGACGAACTTCAGCAGGTAGTCGTAGCCGCCGCTGACCAGGTGGCACTCCACGATCTCGTCGATCGGCCGGATGCTCATCTCGAACTTGACGAAGTCCTCGCGCTTGTGGTCCTGCAGCGTGACCTCGGTGAACACCAGCAGCGTGTCGCCCAGCTTCTCCAGCCGTATCTGCGCGCCGTAGCCGGCGATGTAGCCGGCTTGCTCCAGCCGCTTCACGCGCACCAGGCAGGGGCTGGGGGACAGGCCGACGGCATCGGCGATTTCGACGTTGGAGGCGCGCCCGTTCTTCTGCAGGTGGCACAGGATACGCAGRTCAAGGCGGTCTAGCTTGGGGTTGCCGGTGGAGGTATTCATCGTTAACCCCATTTAAGCAAGTTCCACGCCCAAGTCAATCAGGTCAAGCCAGGGCGCGCCGCACTTCGGGCTGCTCCAGCACGGTGTCCAGCGTGCGGTTCAGCCGCTCGAACATCTGCTCGAACTCCGAGGGCGTGAAGCACAAGGCCGGCGCAAAGCCCAGGATGCCGTCGCCGAAAGCGCGGAAGATGAGGCCGTTCTCGTAAGCCGCTTTGGCGATGCGGTCGGGCAGCTGCAGCGCGGGGTCGAAGCCGGCCCTGGTGTATTTGTCGCTCACCAGCTCCAGCGCGCCCAGCAGCCCGCGCGAGCGCGCGTCGCCCACCAGCGGATGGCGCAGCATGGCGCGCAATCCCGCTTCGAAGTGGGGCGCGACGCGCTGGCCGTTGGCGAGGATGCCGCCCTCTTCGTAGAGCCGTATGACTTCCAGCGCCACGGCGGCGCTCACCGGGTGCGCGGAGTAGGTGGCGCCGTGGCCCACCAGCGCGCCGGCCGGCGTGCCGTCGGCGATGCCGGCGTACACGCGATCCGACATCAGCAGCGCGCCCATGGGCGCATAGCCGGAGGTCAGCCCTTTGGCGACGGTCATCAGGTCCGGCGACACGCCTTCGGCATCGCAGGCGAACATCGGGCCGGTGCGGCCGAAGCCGGTGATCACCTCGTCGGCTACGAACAGGATGTCCAGCTCGCGGCAGGCCTGGTGCATAGCCTTGAGCCAGCCCGCCGGCGGCACGATCACGCCGCCCGAGCCCTGGATCGGTTCGCAGAAGAAGGCCGCGACGTTCTCCGCGCCCAGCGTGTTGACCTTCTCGCGCAGCGCGGCCACCGAAGCCGCGATCAGCGCTTGCGGGTCATCGCCCACGGGGCTGCGGTAGGGGTAAGGCGAGGGGATGTAGTGCTGTTCGGGGCGCGGCAGGTCGAATCCGCGATGGAAGGCGGGCAGGGCCGTCAAGCCGGCGCCGGTGGAGGATGAGCCGTGGTAGCCGCGCTCCAGCGCGATGAAGTGCTTCTTSSTCGGCCGGCCCGTGGCGTTGTAGTACTGCACGATGAGGCGCACGGCGGCATCGATCGCCTCGGATCCGCCCAGCGTCAGGTACACGTGCTCCAGCCCGGGCGGCGAAATTTCCACAAGCTTGGCGGCCAGGCGGATGGCCGGCTCGCTGGCGTAGCCGAAATAAGCCGTCGCGTAGGGCAGCTCGCGCATCTGGCGCGCGGCGGCTTCCACGACGCTTTCGTGGCCGTAGCCGATGTTGACGCACCACAGGCCGGCGAAGGCATCGAGCAGTTCACGGCCGTCGGCGTCGCGCAGCCAGGCGCCCTTGCCGGAGCGCAGCACCGTGGCGCCGCGCTGCTCATGGCCGCGCCAGTTGGCCACAGGGTGGATCAGGTGTGCGCGGTCTAGCGCCACAAGCGAATCGAGTGAAAGGGTTTTGGTGGACATCATGGGCACAAGCTTAGGCGCGAGTGCGCAGCGGGTGCTGCGGCTTGGCCCCTTGCGCGCGCACGACCATGCTGTTGTTCGTACGCCTACGGTAGAAGATTCTGCGGCCCTGGGGCCCGTGGACGGGCCCAGGAGTCTGGGCGGCAGAAGGAGCATCGGCTGCAAAGCGAGCGCAGCGGTCCATTTTTCACCGGCTTTTTGCCCCATAGCTACGGCTATGGGTCTGCAAACCCGGTAAAAACTGTCCTCGCTGGGCTCGCTTTTCGCTTCGATGCCTTCTACCGCCCAGACTCCTAGTACCCGCGCAAGCGGTCCACCACGCCCTCAAGCGGCAGGCCGAAGGCGTATCGCCGCAGGTTGTCCAGCAGCGCTTCGCCCGCGGTTTCTGCCTGGGTCGCGCTGGCAATATGGGGCGTGAGCCAGATGCGCGGGTGCTTCCAGAACGGATGGCCCGGCGCGGGCGGCTCGGGCTCGCAGACGTCCAGCACCGCAGCCGACAGCCGCCCGCTTTCCAGCGCGGCGAGCAGGTCAGCTTCCACGAGGTGGCCGCCGCGCGCGGCGTTGACCACGCAGGCGCCTTCCGGCAGCGCGTCGAACACGCGCCGGCCGAGAATGCCGCGCGTTTCGGGCGTGAGCGGCAGCAGGCATACCAGGATGTCGGTGCGGGCCAGGAACTCGTCCAGCTCCGCCTCGCCGCTGTAGCAGCGCACGCCCGGCTCGTTGCGCTTCGAGCGGTTCCAGCCGGCGCAGTCAAAGCCCAGCAGCCGCAGCTGCGCGAGCGCCGCGCGCCCCAGCATGCCCATGCCCATCACGCCCACGCGCCGCGTGGAGGCCGGCCGAACGGGATGCTCTTTCCATTGGCCCAGGCTTTGCTGATGCAGGTACTGCGGCATCTCCCGGTGCAGCGACAGCACGGCCCAGCTGACGTATTCGCACATGCAGGCCGTCAGCCCCGGCTCCACCATCCTGACCACGGTGAGCCCGGCCGGCAGTGCCGCGAAATCGAACTGGTCCACGCCGGCCCCAACCGAAAACAGCACCTCCAGATTGGGAAGGGCTTCAGTGATCCGCGGCGGCGGCTCCCAGGCCGCGAGGAAGCGCACCTGCGCCGGATCCCCGATCTCGGGCCAGGTCAAAAACGGCAACTGCGGCATCCTGCGCGCGAACTGCTCGGCCCAGACGGCCCCGCGCTGCGCGGGGCCTTTGTACAAAAACGCCATCGTCAGCCCATCGCTTGATTAACGAGCGCCCAGCCGCCCACGGCCGGGCCCCGCTCCAGCGGCCCGCCGCGCACCATGGTCGTGACGCTGCTCACGCGCAGCAGGCCCTGCGCTTCCAGCCATTCGGGCAGCCCGCCGGTGGCGTCGACGTCGATGCGCAGGAACTTGCCGGCAAAGCGGCTGCACCAGTGGCCGACGAGTGCCTGTGCGCTGGTGAGGTCGGGCGCCACGACCGGGCCGATGGCATGGCCGCGCCCGAAGCGCCGCACGACGGAGAATCCCACGGCTTCACCGCCGCTTGCCAGCACCACTGTTTCGCCTTCGGCCAGCAGCTGGCGCAGCATGGCTTCGCGCGGCATGCCGGCCGAGCGCGCATCAAGGGCGACCAGCGTTTTTGCGTCGTTGCGTCCCAGCGGCCGCAGCCGCTGTCCCTGGGGCAGCGCCATCAGCTGGGCCGGGGCCGCCAGGCTCTGGTGCTGCCGGATCTCGCCCGTGATGGCGAAGCCCATGCGTTCGTACAAGCCGCGGCCTTCAGGTGTGGCGTTCAGCATCACGGTGCGGTCTTCCAGTCCCGCCATCACCGCGTGCATGAGATGCTGGCCCACGCGTTGCCCCTGCATGTGAGGGGACACCAGCACCAGGCCCACCGACGCGTATTGTTTTCCCCAGGCCCAATGCATCGCCGTGCCGACCAGTGCACCGTCGCGCACCGCGGCCACGCCCTGGCCGTGCGCCAGGCCGAACTGCCAGTCCTCCAGGCGATGCGGCCACTGGAACTCGCGCGACAGCGCCTGCGCCGCTTCCAGGTCGTCCGCTTGCAGCCGGCGAAGCGTCACGCCGTCGGGCAGCGGGCGGCCCACCGCCTCAAGTGCGGCCTGGGAAATGGAAACGTGGTCGGGCATGGGGCTTTCCTTCAAAACGTCAAGTGCGGTTTGGGGAAGATGATGCTCGGCGCAAGGGCCCCCGGCTTGTACGATCTTGGCGCCGGCCACGGCCGCTGGAAGAACGGCACAAAGCGCCTGGAGCCCGCGGTACTGCGAAGGAATGCTGCGTTCGCGCCGCGCAGAACCGCAACAACTGCGGCGGATGCTGCCTAGGATTGCTCCTATTGAACCACCGCGTACAACATAAAGCTTACCGATGTCCGTCGACTGCCACCCGCTCCCTGTGCCTGCCGGCTGTTTCCCCTCCGTCGCCTGAACCCTTTTTCCACCCTACCACCCACGAGGTAAACCATGATTTTCCGACCCAAGTACATCTCCTTCGATTGCTACGGCACGCTCATCTACTTCCGCATGCACGAGGTGGCGCACAGCATCGTCGGAGACCAGCTGCCGCCCGAGCGCATGCAGCAGTTCCTCAAGGACTTCAGCGCCCTGCGGCTGGACGAGGCCATGGGCGACTGGAAGCCTTACGACCAGGTGCTCAAGTCCGCGTGGGCGCGCACCTGCAAGCGCCACGGGGTCGCTTACCGCGACGAGGACGGGCAGAAGTTCTACGACGCCGTGCCCACCTGGGGCCCGCACACCGACGTGCCGTTCTCGCTCACCCGCGTGGGCAACAAGATCCCGCTGGTGATCCTGTCCAATGCCATGAACGAGCAGATCGACGCCAACGTCCGCAAGCTCGAAGCGCCCTTTCACAAGGTGTACACGGCGCAGGACGCCGGCGCCTACAAGCCGCGCCTGCAGGCCTTCGAGTACATGTTCGACCAGCTGGGCTGCTCGCCGGACGACATCCTGCACGTGTCCTCCAGCCCGCGCTACGACCTGATGTCGGCCCACGACATGGGCATCAAGAACAAGGTCTTCGTCAACCGCGGCCATGAGCCCAAGCCCAGCGAGTTCTACAGCCACGTGGAGATCCGCGACATCAACGGGCTGCCCGCGCTGGTCGGCCTGTAATCCGGCACGCGCCCGCCTTCCCACTTTCCGCCTTTTCGCCTTTCCGCCTTCATTCAATTGCATAAAGACCCGCCACCCATGAGCAACCTCACTTTCTTCAAACTCGACGACCTCGGCCCCGGCCGCGAGAGCGGCCCCTTGCCCGAGCGCCTGCTCGACGGCGATCCACGCTTCACCAACTGGGACGTGGAACAGACGGCCGACGGCAAGCTGCGCACCGGCGTGTGGGAAATCACGCCCGGCACCATCCGCTCGATCAAGGGCGGCGTCTGGGAGTACTGCCACATCCTTTCCGGCGTGTCTGAGCTGATCGAAGACGGCAAGGAGCCCATCCGCATCCAGGCCGGCGACAACTTCGTCATGAAGCCGGACTACGTGGGCAAGTGGCGCTGCATCGAGACCACTCGCAAGATCTGGATCATCTACGGCAACGCGTGAGTTCCATGAAGCCCAGGTCCGCCTGACTTTTTCCACCGAGGAGACATAAACACAATGACAAAACAAGAACAGACAAACAGCCTGATCGGGCCCGAAGAAAGCCGCAGCATCATGGGTGAACTGCAGCGCGGCGCCAGCCGGCGCGACGTGCTGGCCATGCTGGCGGCCGGCGGCATGCAGGCCACGCTGGCGGGCAGCCTGGCCTCGACGGGGCTTGCGGCGCAGGCGGCGGCCCCGCGCAAGGGCGGGCGCATCAAGGTCGCCGGGGCGACCGCCGCGCTCAGCGACACGCTGGACCCGGCCAAGTGCTCCAACCACACCGACTACATCCGCAGTTGCATGTTCTACAACGGGCTGACCTCGCTCGACGGCAGCCTGACGCCGCAGCCCGCGCTGGCCGAGGAATTCAGCACCAAGGACGCCAAAACCTGGGTCTTCAAGCTGCGCCAGGGCGTGACCTTTCACGACGGCAAGCCCTTCACCTCCGCCGACGTGGTGTTTTCCATCATGCGCCACAAGGATCCGTCGACCGGTTCCAAGGCCAAGGTGCTGGCCGAGCAGATCGAGGAGGTGAAGGCCACCGGTCCGCATGAAGTGACCATCCGCCTGGCAGCACCGAATGCCGACCTGCCGGCCATCCTGGGCACCTGGCACTTCCATATCCTGCGCGACGGCGTTACTGACGTGAACGCGCACATGGCGGGCATTGGCACCGGCCCCTATAAGCTCAAGGAGTTCAAGCCGGGCGTGCGCTCGCTGGCCGTGCGGAACGACAACTACTGGAAGCCCGGCCGCCCCTACCTGGACGAGATCGAGTATGTGGGCATCAGCGACGAGGCGGCACGTGTCAACGCGCTGTTGACCGGCGAGATCGACCTGACCATGGCCATCAACCCGCGCTCGGTGGACCGTATCCAGGGCAGCCCCAGGCACGCGATCTTCGAGACCAAGGCCGGCCTTTACACCGACCTGATCATGCGCCGTGACAGCACACCCGGCGCCAACCCGGACTTCGTGCTGGCGATGAAGCACCTGGTGAACCGCGAGCAGATGGTCAAGTCCGTCGTGATGGGTTACGGCGAGGTCGCCAACGACCAGCCCATACACCCCAGCGACCGCTTTTTCTTCAAGGGGCTCAAGCAGCGGCCCTACGACCCGGAGAAGGCAAAGTGGCATGTGCAGAAAGCCAAGCTCGGCAGCGCGGCCATCCCGGTGGTGGTGTCTCCTGCGGCGACTTATTCGGTGGAGATGGCGCTGGTGATGCAGCACGCCGCACGCCAGATCGGCTTGAACCTCGACGTGCGCCGCATGCCGGCGGACGGCTACTGGTCGCAGCACTGGATGAAGCACCCGGTGGGCTTCGGCAACATCAATCCGCGGCCGTCGGCCGACCTGCTGTTCACGCAATTCTTCAAGTCCGACGCGCCGTGGAACGAGGCGGGCTGGAAGAACCCGAAGTTCGACCAGTTGCTGCTGGCCGCGCGGGTGCAGCCCGACACGGCCAAGCGCGCCAAAATGTACGCCGACATGCAGGTCATGATCCACGAAGACTCGGGCATAGGCGTCCCTTTCTTCATGTCCAGCATCGACGGACATACAAAAAAACTCAAGGGCCTGTCACCCATCCCGCTGGGCGGCCTGATGGGCTATAACTTCGCTGAAAACGTCTGGCTCGACGCATGAAGGACCTGCTTGCCATGCCCAACAATCTCCTCGTCACCTTCAAGCTCGACCAACTGGGCGAAGCACGTGAATACCGGCCGCCCGCCGACCGTGTCATCGAAGGCGACATCGTGTGCCGCAGCTGGGACGTCGACAGCGCCAAGGACGGCAAGGTCCGCGCCGGCGTGTTCGAATCGACCCCGGGGGTCAACCGCTCCATCAAGGGCGACACCTGGGAGTTCTGCCTGATCCTGTCCGGCGTGGCGGAAATCACCGAGGATGGACAGCCGCCGGTGACCTACCGGGCGGGCGATTGTTTCATCATGAAGCCCGGCTACACCGGCACCTGGCGCACGCTTGAAACCGTGCGCAAGGTCTGGGTGACAGCCTGAGCCGTCGAACCGGAGCCATCATGACCAGCGCCTTCACTCAATCCCCTCAGTCCCCCAAAGCCCGCCATCAAGTGAACGACGGCGTGGACCTTGTTCCATTCGCCGATGCCCACCTGGAGGGCGCCCTCAAGCTGTCGCAGGAGATGGCCTGGYCCTACCGGCTCGAGGACTGGGAGGTCGCGCTGCAGCTGGGCCGGGGCTTCGTGCTGCAGGACGAAGCCGGCCAGGTGATAGGCACTGCGGCCTGGTGGCCGTACGGCGAGACCCATGCGTCCGCCGGAATGATCATCGTCGCGAAGGCCGCCCAAGGCCGTGGTTACGGTGCCCGGCTGATGGACGCGCTGCTGGCGGCGGCGCACCCGCGCAGCATCACCTTGAACTCGACGGTCGAAGGCCAGGCACTTTACCAGCGACGCGGCTTTGTGCCCGTCGGCGTCATCGAGCAGTACCAAGGCATTCCCACGGAGCGCCATGAGGCGCCGCCGACTGGCCTCGTCAGGGTGATGGCTGCATCGGATTTTGAAGCGGTCGCGCACCTCGACCAGCAAGCGACGGGTTGGGCCAGGCCGGCGACGCTGCGCCGGCTCATCGAACTTGGCGAGGGCCATGTCCTGCTGCAGGACGGCGTGCCGCGCGGTTATGCCATTTGCCGCCGGTTCGGCCGCGGCCATGTCATCGGTCCCGTGGTCGCCGAAAACCTGGGCGATGCGCAGGCCCTGATCGAGGCCGCACTCGCGCGCCTGGGGAGCATGTTCGTGCGGGTCGATACTTCCGCCGCCCTGCAGCTCGGTCCGTGGCTTGAGCGCACCGGCCTGCGGCAGGTCGACAAGGCGACCACCATGGTCCTCGGGACACCGCTTGCCTCTCCCGGCCCGGTGCGCATGTTTGCGCTCGCCAACCAGTCGTTCAATTAAACACAACAATGATTCAAGAGGCCCTATGAAACTGACATCCTATTGGCTGGACACATCGCAAGCCTTCAAGAGCGCCACCCCGGGGCCGGTGCAGGGTAGCTGCGACGTTGCGGTGATCGGTGGCGGCCTCACCGGTGCTTCGGCCGCGCTGGCGCTTGCCAAGAAGGGCGCTCGCGTCGTGCTCCTGGAAGCGGACACGATAGGCAACGCGGCGTCCGGCCGCAACGGCGGCATGTGCAACAACGGCTTCGCCCAGGACTACGGCATGATGTCGGCCAAACTCGGCAAGGATGTCGCCAACCGGCTCTACCGGGCTTTCGATGCCGGGGTCGACATGGTCGAGCGCCTGGTCGCCGAAGAGAACATCGATTGCAGCTTCGCGCGCGTCGGCAAGATCAAGCTGGCGGCCAAGCCCGAGCACTACGAGAAGCTGCTGCGCAGCCAGGAATTGCTGGCCGCCACTGTCGATCCCGACACGGAAATGGTCAGCCGCGCGGACCTGGCAAACGAGGTCGGTTCGGACCGCTATCACGGCGGCTTGATCTACCGCAAGGGCGCCGGCATGCATGTGGGGCGCTTTGTGCGCGGCCTGGCGGAAGCGGCGGCGCGGCGCGGCGCTGAAATCCACGAACGCTCGCCGATGACGGGTTTGCGGCCGGCGCCCGGCGGCGGCCACATCGTCGAGACGCCGACGGGCCGGCTCCAGGCCAAGCAGGTATTCCTGGCGAGCGGAACCTCGCAGACCGGGCCGCTGGGCTGGATACGGCGCAGGATCGTGCCGGTCGGCGCCTTCCTGATCGTCACCGAACCCCTGCCGGTGGAGACGCTGGACCGGCTGCTGCCGAAACGCCGGATGGCGGTCGATACCAAGAATCTGGTCAACTACTTCCGCACCACACCCGACAACCGGCTGCTCTTTGGGGGGCGCGCCCGCTTCGCCGTCTCCGACCCGGCCTCGGACGAAAAAAGCGGCGCCATCCTGCGCACCGCATTGCACGAGGTGTTTCCCGAACTCCGCGATGCGCGCATCGACTATTGCTGGGGCGGCATGGTCGACATGACGCGTGACCGCCTGCCACGTGCCGGCGAGCGCAACGGCATCTACTATTCCATGGGCTACAGCGGCCACGGCACCCAGATGTCGACACTGATGGGCAGCATCATGGCGGAGGTCATGGACGGGCGCACCGACCTGAATCCCTGGAAAGACTTCACTTGGCCGGCCATCCCGGGCCACTTCGGCCCTCCCTGGTTCCTGCCGCTGGTCGGCGCTTACTACCGCCTCAAGGACAAGCTGTCCTGAAGACCAGCCCGCACCCCGGCCTGGGCGGCGAGCTGGCCCGGCTGGTGCTGGCCCAGCTCTTCCTCAACGCCTGCGTGACCGGCACACGCATGGCCGCGCCACTGCAGGCGCTGCGCCTGGGCCACGGCGAGGCAGCGGTGGGATTCCTGATCGCGCTGTTCGCCCTGGCCCAGGTCTTCCTCGCGCTGCCCGCGGGCCGCTACTGCGAGCGCCATGGGCTCAAGCGGCCGATCATGGGATCGGCTGTGGCGGCCGTGGCCGGCTGCGCGATGGCGGCCGCGTGGCCGGTGTTCCCCGTGCTGTGTGCCAGCGCCGTGCTCACGGGCGGCGCGGGCGGTGTCGCCATCATTGCGGTCCAGCGCCATACCGCGCGCATCGCGGCTGACCCGGCCGCACTCCGGAAGTCGTTTTCATGGCTGGCGATCGGCCTGGCCTTGTCCAATGTTTTGGGACCGGTGCTGGCTGGCGTCATGATAGACAGCGCCGGGTTTCGCGCGGCTTTCGTGGCGATTGCCGTGCTGCCGCTGCTGGGCTGGCTGTCGGTTCGCGGCGCGGCGGATCGCGTGTCCGTGCCGCCCGATGCGGCCCAGCGCCGGGGCGGCGCCTGGGACCTGTGGCGCGACGCGGGCCTGCGCCGGCTCCTCATCGTCACCTGCCTGCTGTCGTCGTGCTGGGACGTGCACACCTTCCTGGTGCCGGTGCTCGGCCACGAGCGCGGCTTCTCCGCCTCGGTGATCGGCAGCATCCTGGGCGCCTTCGGCATCGCCGCCGCCGCCGTCCGGCTGCTGACGCCGCTGGTGGCGGCACAGCTGCGCGAATGGGCGATCCTTGTCGGCGCGATGGCCGCCACGGCCGTCCTGTTCGGCCTCTATCCGCTGATGCACGCGCCGCTGGCCATGGGCCTGTGCTCCGTGCTGCTGGGCTTCACCCTGGGCAGCGTGCAGCCCATGGTCATGAGCCTGCTGCACCAGCTGGCGCCCCAGCATCGCTACGGCGAAGCGGTGGCCATGCGCGTGATCGTGATCAACGCGTCCAGCGTGGGCATACCCATGCTGTCCGGCGCGGCGGGTTCGCTGATCGGCGCGGCGGGTGTCTTCTGGGCCGCAGGCTTGATGGCGGCTGCGGGCGTCAGGCTGGCGCTGGGGCTCAGGCCCGATCCAGCTGCGCCGCGATGAGATGCAGCGGATGGGTGCGTTTGCCTGATGACTG
The DNA here is from genome assembly GCF_056405515.1 of Polaromonas sp. P1_G2. Classification (NCBI taxonomy): domain Bacteria; kingdom Pseudomonadati; phylum Pseudomonadota; class Betaproteobacteria; order Burkholderiales; family Comamonadaceae; genus Polaromonas; species Polaromonas sp. P1_G2. The sequence goes on along the minus strand of NZ_JBFUBY010000007.1, from coordinate 64,467 downwards.
GCGCAAAACAATCCGGCTCGTGAACTTCCCGATCCCGATGTCTTCCTGTAGCAGGCTCTCCATCAGCGCCTGGAAATGGGTGACGTTCGGCGCCACGATTTTCAGCAGGTAGTCGTAACCGCCGCTGACGTTGTACCACTCCACGATTTCGCCGTGCCGGTCCACGGCCTGTTCGAACTTGCGGAAATCGGGAGGCCGGTGGCTGCTGATCGTCACCTCGGAAAAAACCACCACACAATTGCCCAGCTTCTCCAGCGCGATGTCAGCGCCATAACCTCGAATCACGCCGATTTCCTGCAGCCGCTTCGTCCGTACCAGGCACGGGCTCTGGCTCAGGCCGACGGCGTCGGCCAGCTCGACGTTCGAGCAGCGACCCTCGCGCTCGAGGTGCGCGAGGATCTTGAGGTCGAAGCGGTCCAGGGACACTGCTGGGGTCATGCCTGGATGGTAGCGCCGGATGCCGAATGCGACTAGTGCGTGCCGGCGGTGCGCGCTTCGATGAGGGATTCGTCGAGCGCCTGGATGACGAGGCCGGCCTGCTCCGCCGACAGCACCAGGGGCGGACGTATCTTGAGCACGTTGTGCCCCATCGCGCAGGCGCTGATCAGCACGCCCTTGTCGCGCATCCGGTTGACCACCTGGCTCGTCAGGCCGCGGTCCGGCGCCCGCGATGCCCGGTCGGAGACCAGTTCGACCCCGACAAACAGGCCGGCACCGCGCACGTCACCGATAGCCTCGTGGCGTGCTGCAAGGGCTGCGATGCCGTCGTGAAGAACCTTTCCTACCTTGGCGGCGTGCTGCACCAGCCCGTCCCGCTCTATCGTGTCCAGTACCGCCAGTGCCGCCGCGCAGGAGACGGTGTTGCCCGCGAAGGTGTTGAAGTAGCGCGAACTCTTGCCGAATTCGGCCAGCACGTCGGCCGTCGCCAGGAGACCCGCGATCGGCTGGCCGTTGCCCATCGGTTTGCCCATGGTGACGATGTCGGGCACCACGTCATGGCGCTGGAAACCCCAAAGGTGTTCGCCAGTCCGGCCGAAGCCGGGTTGCACTTCGTCGGCAATGAAGAGGCCGCCTGCCCGCTTGATCGCGTCGACCGCGCCCTTCAGGAAGCCTTGCGGTCCGGGGAGTATGCCGTCGCTGGTGAACAGCGAATCGACAATCAGCGCGGCCGGCTGGATGCCGTGGCGCCGCAGGTCGGCGATGGCCGCCTCGACGTCACGGGTGAAGCGTTCGGACAGGTCGGCTCCCCCGGCGTGGTACTGGCGCGGCGCCGGCACCAGGCGCACATGCGCGCCGAGATCGACGCTCAGGCCCAGCGAGGGCGAAAATTTGGCCACGGCGTCGGTGATGCCGTGGTAGGCGGTGTCGGTCACGATCATGCCGGTGCCGCCGGTGCGGACCTTCGCGATGCGATAGGCGAGGTCGTTGGCCTCGCTGCCGGTGCAGGTCAGCATCAGGTGGGCCAGGTCGGTCCCGGGCACGCTCGCGAGCAGGCGCTCGGCCAGTTCGAGAATCGTGTCGTGCAGATAGCGCGTGTTGGTCGCCAGCGTCTGCACCTGCCGGCAGATCGCCTCGGTCACTGCCGGATGGCAATGCCCGAGCGAGGTGACGTTGTTGTAGGCGTCGAGGTAGCGGCGTCCCTCGGGGTCGATGAGCCAGGCGCCTTCGCCGCGCACGATATGCAGCGGCCGTTCATACATCAGGCGGTAGGCCGGACCGAGCAGGGCGTCGCGGCGCGCGATCATTTGCTCGGTGGCCGGGCCCACGTCGGCGCGGCCGGGGATATAGGCATTGACCATGTTGAGGTCGGTGGTGCTTTTCATGGGGTGGCTCCTGTTTGTGTGTGTACGTGTACGCCGGCCAGCAGCCGGTCGCGTGCGGTGTCGCGGGAAAGATCGGCCATCTGGGCCAGGCCTTCCCACGCCGCGGGGTTGTGCCGCATGATGTAGGCGCGGTTCTCGGGGTAGCGCGCGGCGCGCCATTCCGAGATCAGCGCCGTGATGAGATGGCGCGTGGCCAGGAGGTCGGCAAGGACTTCCTGTTCGGCGCCGGTCAGTGGCAGCACCGCGTGATAGGCGGCCACGAACTGGGCCGGTCCCTCGAAAGGATCGGCGTTGCCGGCCATGTGGAAGGCGGCGGCCGTGGCCACCTCGCCGACCAGCGGTGCGTGCACCATGTCGCCGAAGTCGATGATGCCTACGATGCGCGATTCGTCGCCGGGGGCGACCAGCACGTTGTAGAGGTGGTAGTCGTTGTGGATCACCTGGGACCGCAGCGATGCCAGGCGCGGCAGTACATGCGTCGTGAAGCGCGCCATGAAGGCCTGGGCCAGTGCGCGCTGCTTGCCGTTCACGAGGCTGTCGAGCTGTGCGCCCAGCCGGTGCGCCGTGGCGACGTTCCACAGCAGGTCGTGCGCCGCGCCCGGATGCGCGAAGCCGTGCAGCGCGCGGTTCAAGCCGGCGAGTCCGGCGCCCATGGCGCGCCGTTGTGCGGCGGTGCGCACGGTCTCACGGATCTGGATGCCGTCCAGGTAGCTCAGCATGCGCACGCGTGTCTGGACGCCCCCGGCGAGCGCGACCGTATCGTGCGTGTGTCCTGCCAGTGTCCGTACGACGCGCGGCACCGGCTGCTCCGGTGACATGCGGGCGATGTGGTCGAGCGCCGCGATCTGGAAATCGACGACCGCGGGGGACTCGGACGGGTTGCTGATCTTGAGGACGTAGCGAGAGCCGTCGGCCGCCTCCACCAGGCAGTTCTGGTCACGCTCGCCCGCCAATGGCCGGGTGCAAGCCTCGATGCCGTAGAGGCGGCGGACCAGGGCCTCCACTGCCGCCGGCGCGAGGGCCGGCACGGTGGTGCTCAGTTCGGTCATAGGCCGAGCAGGCCGGGAAGCTGGCGGACGTCGGTCAGGCGGCTGACACCGTAGGCGTCGGAAGCCGGCTCATGCCCGCGGTCTATGAAGGCCTTGGCCATGAAGCCCAGGTCGGAGGCCGTCATCAGGTCATAGCGAAAGCTCGACGAGACGTGCATCATCTGGTCAGGCGCGCACCCAAGCTGGTCGAACATGTATTCAAAGGCCTGGAAGCGTGGCTTGTAGGCGCGCGCTTCCTCGGCGGTGTAGACCGCGTGGAACTTCGCCTTCAGGTGGGCGACGCTGGCCGGGATCAAATCGACCATCGAATTCGAGAGGATCACCAGCGGCACGTGCGGCGCGATCGCCTCCAGGACCTCGACGACGTTCGGGTGCGGTTGCCAGCTGGGAATGGCGTCGTACAGCGCGGTGGCGTCCGACGGCTGGCAGGCTATGCCGTGCGCCTTGCAGGCCCGGCGGATCGAATTCTCCACAACCTCGAAGAAGGGCTTCCACTCACCCAGCACCTCGTCGAGGCGATAGGCCCGAAAGCTGTCCAGGAAGGCCGGCATCCGGCTGGCCGGAACGCGGTCTTTGAACAACTTGTTTGCGGTCGGACCCATCTCGAAGTTGATGAGCGTGCCGTAGCAGTCGAAGCTGATGAATCTGGGTTTGAATGTCATAGAAGGATCCACGCTGTTGGGGTGGATATGAGTCTATGAATTCCCCGCCTTCCGAAATGCCGCATTCACATGCGATGCAAGTGGAATCCGTTTCAATCCGGGGGCTTGCCGGAACTTTGCTTGGCCCCGGCTTTCGGGCGCCGTGCCGGCGCAGCGTTCGCTGCGGGGCTCAGGCGGCTGAACTGTGCCAGCAGCCACTCGGCGAGTTCAAACTCCACGCCTTGCAGTTCACCAGTCCCCTGCCATATCAAGCCATACTGGCTGCCATCCGGGTCAAAGCCGGCGGGCGCCGCCAGGCTTCCCCGTTCCACGTCGTCAACGGCGAGCACCAGCGGGCTCAGGGCGACACCCAGGCCCGCAGCCGCGGCTTCGACGATCAGGGAGTGATGGTCGTAGTAGCGGATCTCCGTGGGCCGGCGCGCCGACGGATGGGTCTTCAGCCATTGCGCCCATGCATCGGGCCGGGTCTTCGACCCGAGCGCGAGATAGTCGCCGCGTTCGAAGCTCGGCACCCATTCCGGCCTCATCACCGGCCCGACCCTTTCGGCGAAAAGAGGCCGGACGTTCCATGCCTCGGGCACGGCGAAATCCAGCCGTCGAATCGCCAGATCCACCTGGTTCTTGCGAAAGTCCACAAGCCCCCCACCCACGGAGAGGTGCAGGGCAATGCCCGGATGCGCCGTTTGGAAAGCGCCCAAGCGTGGAATGAGCCACCGCGCGGCAACCGAAGGCTCGCAAGAGAGAACAAGGGCGGTCTTCCCGGCGCGGGTGGCACGCAGGCTTTGCACGGTGGCGCCCAACTCACCGAAGAACCTGCCGAGGGTGAGGTTGAGGGTCTCCCCGGCCGGCGTGAGCCGCAGGCCTCGCCCATTCTTTTCAAACAAGCTGACCCCGATGTCATTGGCGAGTTTGGTGATGCGGCGGCTGACGGCGCCGTGCGTGAGCGCCAGCGAGTCCGCCGCCAGCCGGACCGAGCCCAGCCGCGCTGTGGCTTCGAATGCCCGCAGGTCGTCGAGCGAGGGAATGTCTGAACGATCCATTGGTGACAATATATCACCGGTATCCCTCAGAAACTATCGCTTTTCATAGCTTGATGAGGTTTTGATAATTGATGCATGTGCACCAGTTACCCATCCAGCCAGCCCAGCATGGCGATCCTCGCCGACGACCTGACCAGCGCGGCGGATGGCGCGGCACCTTTCGTTGCCCGCGGCCTGACGGCAGCTATCGGACGGGGCCAGCTTCCGCGCCAGGCGGCCGGGGTGGTGGCCGTCGACAGCGCTTCGCGGTCCGCGACCTCATTGCAGGCATTCGAGCGGGTCGCCCGATTGACCGGCCAGCTTGCCGGCTGGGACCTGCTCWACAAAACGGTGGACTCCACGCTGCGCGGTCACATCACGGAGGAGCTTGAAGCATGCTTTGCGGCGAGCGGCCGCAAATCCATGGTGTTTGCACCGGCCTTCCCCCAGGCCGGGCGGACGACGGTGGGCGGCATCCAGTTCGTTGACGGCATACCGGTCTCCGAGAGTTCTTATGGCCATGACCCGGTGCATCCCGCGCGGCATTCCGCGCTGGCCGACCTGATCCCGAAGCGCATCACGAATGTCACGCTGCTCGATGCGCTGACGCAGGAAGAACTCGACTCGCAGATTGCTTCCATCGAGGAGCCGGAGTCGGTCCTCTGGGTTGGCTCTCCCGGGATGGCCGCGGCGCTGTCGCGGCGTTTTGCGCCGGCGAAGGCCCCGGCGCCGTCGATCGATGGCATCAGCAACGATGTCCTGGTCGTCATCGGGAGCGCGAACCTGCGCAGCCACCTACAGGCCGACCAGCTCCAGCAGGCCGGCGGCGTCAAGTTGCTGCGCGGACCCAGGACGCGCGAGCAGGACCCGGCCGCGCTGCTGCGCCGTATTGCGCAAGACGCGGCGGGGCAGCTTCAAGACCCGCGCTTCGGCGCGCTGGTCGCCACCGGCGGTGACACGATGGAAGCCATCCTGGACCTTCTCAATGTCCGTGAGTTCGAGATCCTGCAAGAACTTGATCCCGGATTCCCGCTGGGCCGCGCCAGGCTTGGCGATGGGCGCTCGCTCCTGCTCGCCATGAAGGCCGGCGGCTTTGGCGGCGATGACGCCCTGCAGCGCGCCGTCGCGCGGATACGTGGCGCAACCCAACCTTAATGAACGGATTCACTGTGAAGAATATTTCCCCCCCGCTGGCCCTGACCATGGGCGACGCATCCGGCATCGGGCCGGAGATCGTGGCGAAGGTACTGGCGAAGGGCGGCGAACGCGTCGTCGTGTTCGGCAGCCATGTCGTCATGCAGGACGCCGTGCGCAGGCTCGGGCTGGACATCGAGGTGCGGCGCATCAAAACGCCCGATGCGGCCCGGTTCCAGCCGCGGGTCATTGAAGTCATCGAGGCCACCCGCATCACCGAGCCGCCGCCCATCGGGCAGATCAGCGCGATCTCCGGGCAGGCCGCCTTCGATGCCATCGTTGCGGCCATCGCGGCGGCGAAGTCCGGCGAAGTGAGCGGCGTCGTCACGGCGCCAATCAACAAGGAGGCCATGGCCAGCGCGGGAATCCGCTACCCCGGCCATACGGAAATCCTGGCCGACTACGGCGGCGCGAAGCGCGTGGCGATGATGCTTGCGAACGACGACATCCGCACGGTGCTTGTCACCATCCACACGTCGCTGCGTAAAGCGATAGAACAAGGCGATTTCGACGCCCAGATGTCCGCCATCCGGCTTGCGCACGAGGGTGGGAAGGCGCTCGGCTTCGCGGCCCCGCGTGTCGCCGTGGCAGGCCTTAACCCGCACGCGGGTGAAGGGGGCCTCTTCGGGGACGAGGAGATCAGGATCATCCGGCCGGCAATCGACGCGGCCCGCGCCGAGGGCATCGATGCCACCGGCCCCTATCCGGGCGATACGGTTTTCATGCAGGCGCGCCAGGGCCGATTCGACGTTGTCGTGGCCCAGTACCACGACCAGGGGTTGATTCCCGTGAAGTACCTCGGGCTGGAAAAAGGCGTGAACATCACGCTGGGCCTGCCCTTCGTGCGCACCAGCCCGGATCACGGCACGGCATTCGACATCGCGGGCAAGGGTGTCGCGGACCATGCAAGCCTGGAAACAGCGCTTGCCTATGCAAAGCGCCTCGTCGCCTCGCAAACCAAGACGAACTAATTCAAAGGAAGCACCATCATGGGCCTACGTTTCATCTTCATGCTTACGCGCAACGACCGCACGGTTCCGGACGCGTCACAGCAACTTCAGACTGCGCTCAGCCTCGGCGTGCGGCACATGGGATTCAAGGACATCGGCTTGCCAATCGAGCAGCTGAAGGGCCTCAATGCGGCCATCAAGGCGGGCGGGGCAACCTCCTATCTGGAAGTCGTGTCGCTGGACCGCGAAAGCGAAATTGTGTCGGCAAAGGCGGCCGCCGAAATCGGTGTTGACGTTCTTCTGGGTGGCACGCGCGTCGACGACGTGTTGCCGATCCTCAAGGGCACGGGCATCCAATACTTCCCGTTCGCCGGCCGGATCACCGGCCACCCCAGCGTGCTGGAAGGCAGCATTGAGGAAATTGTTGAAAGTGCCAAGGCGATCACAGCCAGAGACGGCGTGCATGGCCTGGACCTGCTGGCCTACCGCTCGGCGGAAAACGTGCCCGAGTTGATGAAGGCCGTTTGCGCGGCAGTCTCCAAACCTGTCTTCATGGCGGGTTCGATCGATACCCCTGAACGTATTGCCGTCGTCCAGAATGCCGGCGCGGCGGGTTTTACGATCGGGACCGCCGCTTTGGACGGCAAATACCCGGCCAGCGGGAAGGACGTGCCGAGCCAGCTCAGCGCCATCATTCGCGACGTCGCTGTCCTGAACAAACACCTTTCGCCGATTCGCAAGAAGAACCTGTCAACTGCGTCTGCCGGCAAAGCCGGGGGCCAGGTGAATAACCTGAAATTCAGGGTTGCGAAGTTCGAGGGAAGCTCTCCCTGGTCATTTCGGCAGCACGGCGATGAACTGTTCTTTGTCCATCGTGGACGCCTGCTCATGAGGTTTCRCGACCGTGAAGAGATTGTGGAGCCGGGGGAGTTCATCGTCGTGCCGCATGGTGTTGAGCATTGTGCGGTGGCTTTGGACGGGGAGGCGTCAGAAGTGTTGCTGGCAACGACGACGGCTTAGCCTGGCTCCCGCCAGGCGCTGATCGCGCGCCCGCGGTATCGGACTGCGGATTTATGCAGTTAAATACATGTTTCGCCGTTATTAATACAAGGCCGACATGAATTACCGCCAGATCGAGTGCTTTCGCGCCGTCATGCACACAGGCTCGATGACGCTTGCCGCTGCGCAGCTGCACACGTCGCAGCCGAACGTCAGCCGGGCCATTGCGCTGCTGCAGCGCGAGACGCAACTGAATCTGTTCGAACGTGTCGGGCAGCGCGTGGTCCCCACGCCTGAAGCGCAAGCGCTGCTAAAAGAGGTAGACCGCGTTTACGTGGGACTGCAGTCCATCGGTGCGGCGGCGGACCGCATTCGCACGCTGGGCGTCGAAGGCTTGCGAATCGCCGTATCACCCAGCATCAGCATCAGTCCGGTGCCGCGCATCCTGCAGGTTTTTCGCGGACTGCGCCCGCGCGTGCCGGTCGTGGTTCACACGGCCGACTCCGCGACGATCTGCAAGTGGGTGTCGTCCGGCTATTACGAGCTCGGCCTGGTCGGCTACGTCGCGCTGCCGCAGGAGGTCGACACCGAGCTCGTGTATTCGGAGCGTGCCGTGTGCGTCGTGCCGCGGGGGCACCGGCTGGGGCGCAAGCGCAAGGTCGGTCCTGCGGATCTGGCCGGCGAGTCCTTCATATCGTTTGCGTCCCCGGACGTGATGCGCGCGGCCATCGACAAAGTCTTCAATCCCGAGGTGCGCAGGCTGGAGATCGAAACTTCGCTGGCGACGGCGGCCTGCGCGATGGTGGCGCGGGGCCTGGGCGTCAGCATCGTGGATCCGGCGATGCTCAGCGAGCTGGCGCTCACGGGCGTGCATGCGCTGGAGTTCGAGCCGGCCATCCACTTCAACTGCCACGTGGTGCGCGCCCCCCAGCAGCCGGCGCAGGCGCTCGTCGCGGATTTCCTCGAGGCTGTGCGCATTGTGGTGGGCGGCCCSGAAAACACCGCCCGCAAGAGCAAGAAGGTCAGCCGATCGCCTGGGTGACCAGGGCCCAGCCGCCCTGGGCAGGCCCCCGCCCCGGCACGCGGCCACGGACCATGATGGTCCCGCCGCCGACGCGCGGCAGCCCCAGGCTCTCCAGCCAGGCCGACAAACCGCTCATGGCGTATACGTCGACGCGCACAAAACCCTCGATGTGACGGCAGCAATCGGAGATCAACACGCGTGCGGCATCGAAATCCGGCGCCGCCACCGGCCCGACGAGATGCCCGCGGCCAAAGCGGCGAAGTACGGCGAAGCCGGCGGCTTGGCCGCCGCGCTCTAGAACAACCGTCCTTTCCTGGGCGAACAAGCGGCGAAGCAATTCGCCGCGCGGCATGCCCGCGCCACGGGCGTCCATCGCGATCAGGAATTCGACGTCGGCATCCGCCAGCGGCCGCAGGCGGTCCCCCTCACGTACCGCCAGCGCCGGCACGGCCGCAAGCACGCCCTGGTGCTGGTCGATTTCGCCTGTAGAGACGAATCCCAGGCGCTCATACAGGCCGCGGCCTGCCACGGTCGCGTGCAGCAGCACGTCTCGTGGGGACAGCTGATCTAGCAAGGTCTCCATCATGCGATTGCCGATGCGCTGGCCCTGCAGCTCGGGCGCGACGATCACCAAGCCGATGGTGGCGTAGTTCCCAAATTGCCAGGACAGCGCGGTGCCCAATACTTTCCCGCCGCGTTCGGCGGCCACGCCTTGCCCCAGCGACAACGCAAATTGCCAGTCCTCGATCCGATGCGGCCAATTGAAGGTGCTGGATAAGGCGTGCGCGGCCGGCAGGTCGCCTGGCTCGAATGGGCGCAGGCGGGTGGCATCGGTTGTGGCGGCGGCTTCGGAGTGCTTGACTGTGAGGGTGGTGGAGGCGGATGTCATGCGGTCGAGTATCGGTATGCAGGCTCATGCAGTCCAATAAAAATTCCCATGCCATTCATTCCGATTTGATATGCCAGCCCCCCAGTCGACGGACTCCCATCAGGGGTTACCCGCATCCTTTTGGCCTACCCGATCAGTACATATCAATATTGTATGAATATAGCCAAAACTTATATTTGACCGCATGAATCGGCATTCCGATACTCCGGGACATCAAGTCATTCCGATGACTCTCACCAACCCGAGGCCCCTGACCATGACCACACAATTGCCCGCGCCCCTGGCCCCAGTGCATGTGGGCGTGATCGTCGAACGTCTCAAAGCCGCCGGCCGCCTGGATCGCCTGTTCATAGACGGCGAGTGGGTCCTGCCCGCAGGGCAAGCCCGGGCCAGCGTCATCAACCCGTCGACCGAGGAACCCATCGCGCAAATCGCCTTGGGAAGCGCCGAGGACGTCGCAACAGCTGTGGCCGCAGCCCGCTCCGCCTTTGCCACCTGGTCCACCAGTTCCGCCGAAGGCCGGGCCTTGCTGCTCGGCCGCATCCACGCCCTGATCCTCGAACGCGCAGAACTCTTCGCCCAGGCGATCTCGCTGGAGATGGGCGCCGCCATCGGCTTTGCGCGCAGCACCCAGGTGCCGGTCGCGGCCGAGCACATCCGCGTGGCCCGTGACAACCTGGCCGGCTATCCCTTCCTCACCCACCGCGGGGAGGTGGCCATCCTGCGCGAAGCCATTGGCGTGTGCGGCCTGATCACCCCCTGGAACTGGCCGCTGTACCAGATCACCGCCAAGGTCGGCCCCGCCCTGGCAGCCGGATGCACCGTTGTCCTCAAGCCCAGCGAGCTGTCTCCCTTGAGCGCCCTGCTGTTTGCCGAGGTGGTGCACGACGCCGGCATGCCGCCGGGCGTGTTCAACCTGGTGAACGGCAATGGGCCGGAGGTCGGCGCCGCGCTGTCGGCGCATCCGGACGTGGACATGATCTCGATCACCGGTTCAACCCGGGCCGGCGTGCTCGTCGCCCAGGCGGCGGCCCCGACCGTGAAACGCGTGGCCCAGGAGCTCGGCGGCAAATCACCCAACGTGATCCTGCCGGACGCGGACCTGGCGCGTGCCGTGCCGGCTGGCGTGGCAGCAGCCTTTCGCAATGTCGGCCAATCGTGCAGTGCGCCGACCCGCATGATCGTGCCGCGCGAGCGCCTTGAGGAAGTTGAGTCGCCGAGGGTGCGCGCCTGGTGTGTGGCGGCCCCGGCCGGCCTGAGGGCCTGGAGCGCGGCTTTTACTGCCGCCCGACCATCTTCTCGGGCGTGAACTCCCAAATGCAGATCGCGCAGGAAGAGATCTTCGGGCCGGTGCTGGTGATCATTGCCTACGACAGCGTGGACGAGGCGGTGGAGATCGCCAACGACACGGTCTACGGCCTGGGCGCGCATGTGCAGGGCCAGGACCTCGCTGGGGCGCGGGCGGTTGCGGCGCGCATCCGCTCGGGGCAGGTGCACATCAACTACCCGGCCTGGAGCCCCCATGCCCCCTTTGGCGGCTACAAGCGCTCGGGCAACGGCCGCGAATACGGCATCGAGGGCCTTGAGGAGTACCTGGAGACCAAGGCGATCCTGGGTTTTCAGGACGCCTCGATGCCCAGTACGACAGTGAAACCATCGCGCAATGCGCAGGAGCAATCATGACAGTGGCCTTAATGCTGCACCGTGCCAACGGCGCATCCGTTTCAACCTCTTTTCGCCGGGCGGCGTTCGGCAAGGATGATCCCTTTGCGCGAAATCGCGAAATCGCCTGGGAAGGACCCGACGCGATAGCCGTGGGCCGAACCAGCTTCATTGGTGAGTTCCAAGTCGCAAGTTATCCCCACATCGAAACCATCGTGGTGTCCGAAGGAGAGCTGACGCTGACGGCGGCCGGAGCGGCCCCGCTGGTGCTCGGCCCCCAAGCGGGTGCCGTCATCGGATGCGGCACCGCGCTTCGCATCCACGCCGCATCCCGCGTGCAGTTTTCGTTTTGCGCGGCCGCTTGCGACAAGCCGACGAAACAAAGCCTTGTCCCCTTGCGCGTCGACGCCGACTTCAAGCCGTCCGCAACGCTGCCGCCGGAGGCGCTGCTGGGCCCAGCCCCGGAATGCCGCAGCGACAACGTCTTTACTGAGGAAAGCGTGGAGTACCGCGCGGGTACCTGGGATTCAACCCCCTACCACCGCATCGTCCGTCCGCATCGCCAGAACGAGTTCATGCACCTCGTGGCCGGCAGCGTGCGATTTGCCGCACCCGACGGCAGCGTGCTGTCGGCAGACACCGGCGATGCGCTTTTCGTGCCGAAAGGCGTCTCGGTCGGATGGGAAAGCAGCGATCGCGTGGCGAAGTTCTTTGTGGTGCAGGCCGTCCAGGCTTGAACGGGCGAGCGAAATCCATCATGTCCCCTCCCTTGGTCCACCTCAACACCTCCCCCAAGCTGCCGGCCTCCGCTGACGTCGTCGTGATCGGCGGCGGCATCGTCGGTGTCTTTGCCGCCTACTACCTGGCACAGCGCGGCGTTTCGGTCGCCCTGGTCGAAAAGGGCCGCATCGGCGCCGAGCAGTCCAGTCGCAACTGGGGCTGGTGCCGCCAGCAGAACCGCGATGAACGTGAGCTGCCCATGGCCACCAAGAGCCTCGAACTCTGGGACCAGGGCCAAGGCCGCGCCGGCCGTGGCGGCTGCGCTCATGAAGCTCGGCGGCAGCGTCCACCAGAGTTGTGCCGCCCGCGGCATCGAGACGGAAGGCGGGCGCGTCAGCGGTGTCATCACGGAAGCCGGCGTCATCAAGACCAGGACGGCCGTGCTCGCCGGCGGCGCGTGGGCATCCGCGTTCTGCCGCCAGCTGGGCATCCGTTTCCCGCAAGCGTCTATCCGCCAATCCATCCTCAGCGTGTCCCCCGTGGCGCACCATTTGCCCGATGCCCTGGTGATGCAGGGCGTGTCGGCCACGCGCCGCGGCGACGGGCGCTACGCACTGGCCATCAGCGGCCGGGCGCGCGTGGACATTACGCCGCAGTTCATGCGCTTCGCTCCGCAATTCGTGCCGATGTTCGCCAAGCGCTGGCGCAGCCTTCTGCCGGGGGGCCTGCAAGGCATTCGGGGTGGCCACGAAACGCTGAGGCGGTGGCGGCTCGATGCGCCGACGCCCATGGAGCGGATGCGCATCCTTGATCCGAAGCCCTGCCTGAGCACGATCAAAGAGACGCATCGCCGCGCCGTCGAACTGCTGCCCCAACTTCAGGGCGCAAAGATCACGCACGCCTGGGCCGGCTTCGTTGACAGCACACCGGACGGTGTTCCCGGCATTGGTGAAGTGCCGGGCATGCCGGGATTCATTCTGGCCGCCGGCTTTTCAGGACACGGCTTTGGCATCGGCCCCGGCGCAGGTCATCTGATTGCGGACCTGGCCACCGGCGCCGAACCGATCGTGGATCCCACACCCTTTCGGCCCGGCCGATTCAGCAGCTCCGCGTGGGGCAAGGTCGCGGAATTCTAGGCCTCCCCCTGCCCATCCATCCACCCAGCAATCCCGTAGCCCCCCCCAGGAGAAAACCATGAACGACCACCACGATAGCGAACTGAACAGCGAACTGAAAGGTACCCACATGAAACAGACCCACAACACTGGCGATGCCCTCATGGGCAAACTGACGCGGCGCGACGCCGTATTTGCCGGGGCGGCAAGCTTTGCCCTGGCTTCCCTGGGTGTGGCGGAGAGTGCCCATGCCTCCACGCCAGCCGCGAAGCCGACGGGCCAGGCCATCCTCGGCTTCGCCCAGGAAGTGACCGTCCTGCATCCGCTGATGGCCGCCAACGAGGTGGACCAGGGCGTCTGGTGGAACCTCTTCAGCCCGCTGTGGATGTTGGACGCGGAGGGCAAGTTCGTTCCGGTGCTGGCGAAGGCGGTGCCCACCGTCGAGAACGGCGGCATTTCGGCCGACGGCCTGACCTGGCGTGTCGAGTTGCGCAACGACGTGAAATGGCATGACGGCAAGCCGATGACGGCCGAGGACATCAGGTATTCGATCAACCTGATGAAGAACCCGGGCTTTCGCGCCGCCAGCCGCGGCGGCTTCGAGCTCATCACGTCCGTGGCTGTCGAAAGCAACCAGGTGGTCACCTGGAAACTGAAGGAGCCGCACGCTCCGCTTGCGTCTGTGCTGAGCTGGACTTTCATCGTCCCCGCGCACGTTCTTTCCCAGGATGCGGATCCGAACTCATCGAAATTCGCCGTCGCGCCCGTCGGCACCGGGCCGTTCCGCTTCGTCAGCCGCAAGACCGGCGACCACATGATCCTCGAAGCCAGCCCGAACTACTTCGGCAAGGGGCCGTCCCWGAACCGGCTCATCTTCAAGTACGTGCCGGACCTGAACGCGATGTACACCCAGTTCAAGACCGGGGAGATCGACTACATCGGCCTGCAAGGCATCCCCGCCAACTTCTACAAGGAGGCGATTGCCTTGGGCGGCCGCCGCGTTCAAGCCGTGCCTCGCGCCGGGGTAGAGAACCTGACGCTCAACCTTGCGCATCCTGTTCTCGCGGACAAGGCGGTGCGCAAGGCGCTGAACATCGCGATCGACCGGCAGTCGATTTGCGATCTTGTGTATTACGGCGTACCCAAGCCAGCGAACAACTACATGACCCCGACGCACTGGGCCGCCAACCCCAACCTGCCGAAGCCCGAGTACGACCTGAAAAAGGCCGGTGCGATGCTGGACCAGGCCGGCTGGGTGCGGGGTCCGGATGGCATCCGTGTCAAGAACGGCGTGCGGCTGTCCTTCACCAACTCCACGACCACCGGCAACTCCCTGCGGGCGCAGACGCAGCAGCTCATCGCCGATGATTTCAAGAAGATCGGCGTCGAGATGTTGATCAAGAACCTGGTGGCTGCGGTGCTGTGGGCCGACTTCTGGAGGAACTCCGAGTTCGACAGCCTGATGACCGGGACGACCTACACCATCGCCTCGGACCCGGATGTCACCAACCGCTTCGGCTCCGGCCGTATTCCGAAGCAGAGTGGATCGGGTGCGAACGTGAGCCAGTACAAAAACGGCGGGGTGGATACGCTGCTCGCCCGGGGGCGCCAGGAATACAACATCGTCAAGCGCAAGGAAATCTACGCCAAGGTCCAGGAGCTCATCAACGACGACCTGCCATTCCTGCCGATCTTCGGCGAGGTGTTCATCGAGGGCACGAAGGCCGGACTGACGGGCTACGTGAACAACGTGAACGCGCGGACGAATACCTGGAACGCGGCCGGCTGGCGCTGGACGGCCTGACGCATCATGGGACGCTATCTCCTGCGCCGCTTGCTGCAGTCGCTGCTGCTGCTCGTGCTGGTCTCGATGATCGCCTTCGCGATCCTGCATCTCGCACCGGGGGGGCCGCTGGCGCAATTCGTGGCCACCGGTAATCTCGGCCAGGAAGACGTCGATCGCCTGATGGCCCAGTACGGCTTGAACCGGCCGCTGCCGATCCAGTACCTGGACTGGGCGGCAAGCCTGGTCACCGGCGACTGGGGAAGCTCCTATCGCGACCAGTTGCCGGTGCTCAAGAAGATCGGCATGCACATCGGGCCGACGCTCGAACTCATGGTGAGCTCGACGCTGCTTGCGATGTTCATCGGCGGCATGATCGGCATCCTGGGAGCGGTGCGGCGCTACTCGTTCTTCGACCACCTGGCCACGGTGGGGGCGATGGTCGCCCTGTCGATCCCCACCTTCTGGTTCGGCCTGGCCGTCATCTATGTGTTCTCGGTGAACCTGGGCTGGCTTCCGGCAGGCAACCGCGAGAACATCGGAGACGGCTCCTTCGTCGACAGGCTGCAGCATCTGCTGCTGCCTTGCATCGTGCTGGCGCTGGTGTCCACGGCGGTGTGGAGCCGCTACATGCGTTCTTCGATGCTTGACGTGGTGAACCAGGATTACATCCGCACCGCCAAGTCCAAGGGCGTGCCGGCCATGCGGATCCTGCTGCACCACGCGCTGCGCAACGCGCTGCTGCCGATGATCACGATCACCGGCCTGCACGTGTCCACGTTGTTGAGCGGCGCGCTGGTGACGGAAACCGTCTTCACCTGGCCGGGCATGGGCCGGCTGTTCCTCGACAGCGTCAGCAACCGCGACTACCCCGTGGTGATGGGGATGTTGATGTTCACGGCGTGCATGGTCCTGCTGGGCAGCCTGCTCGCGGACCTTCTCTACTCTGTCGCGGACCCGCGCATCAAAGGAGCGTCGAAATGAGCACCGTCCAGACCGCGTCGCTGGTTCTGCCGCGCCGCACGCTCGCCGAGCGCTATCCGGCTTTGAGGCGTTTTTTGCGCCACCGGGCTGCGCTTTTGGGCGTGGGCGTCGTGCTGTTCATGACGCTCTTCAGCTTCGTGGGCCCCTGGCTGATCCATTGTGTTGCTGATCGCCCTGGCGAGCTGGATGGAGGTGGCGCGCGTGGTGGAAGGGCAGATACGGTCGCTGCGCGAACGCGATTTCGCGCTCGCCGCAGAATCGCTGGGCGCCAGCGACAGCCGCATCATGTTCCGCGAGCTCTTGCCTAATGCCGTCGCGCCCATCGTGGTCGCCGCAACGCTGAACATCGCGCACGCCATCCTGGCCGAGTCCTACATCAGTTTCCTGGGCTTCGGCATCCAGCCGCCGACACCGAGCTGGGGAAACATGCTGGAGAACGCGCAAAGCTACCTGACCAACGCGCCCTGGCTCGCCATCGTGCCGGGGCTGGCCATCACGCTCACGGTCACCAGCTTCAATTTCATTGGTGACGGCCTGCGCGATGCGCTGGACGCCAAACTGGATCGTTGAGGTGATGGACATGAATCTTTACGAACCCATCCACACCCCTGCTGCCCAAGCCGACGCGCAAGCGGAGAACATCCTGGATGTACGCGACCTGAACGTCGCCTTTCGCACGGCAGCCGGAACGGTGCACGCCGTGCGCGACGTCAGCTTCTCGGTGCGCCGCGGCGAGACACTGGCGCTGGTGGGGGAAACCAGTTCCGGCAAGAGCGTGACCTGCCTGGGCCTGCTCGGCCTCACGCCGCCCGCGCCGTATTGCACCATCACCGGTTCCGCGCGCCTGATGGCTCGCGATGGCAACTCGTATGAACTGGTCGGAACGCCCGAGCGCGTGATGCGGCGGGTGCGGGGAGGGGTCGCCTCGGTGATCTTCCAGGAGCCGATGACCTCGCTGAATCCGGTGCACACCGTCGGCGCGCAGATCTGCGAGAGCTTGCGGATCCATCTGGGGATGAGCGCGCGTGCCGCCACGGACCGTGCCGCCGAACTCTTGAACCAGGTCGGCATCTCGGACCCGAAACGCCGCTTGACCAACTACCCGCACGAACTGTCCGGCGGCATGCGGCAGCGCGTGATGATCGCCATGGCGATTGCGTGTGAACCTTCGCTGCTGATCGCCGACGAGCCGACCACCGCGCTCGATGTCACCATCCAGGCGCAGATCCTCGAGTTGCTGGAAAAGCTGCAGTCCGAGACCAAGATGGCCATGATCTACATCACGCACAACCTGGGCACCGTCGCCGAGATTGCCGACCGTGTGATGGTGATGTATGCGGGCCGCATCGTCGAGCAGGCCGATGTTGTGGAGCTGTTCACGCAGCCGCGGCATCCCTACAGCCGCGGCCTGATCCACTCGGTGCCGCGCTTGCATTCGAACCGTGCCCGAAAAACCCCGCTGTTCGCGATTCCGGGGAACGTGCCCGATCCCGCCGCGCACCCGCCCGGCTGCACCTTCGGGCCACGCTGCGGCCATTTCGAGCCGGGCCGCTGCGATGCCGCAGTGCCGGTCCTGGAGAACGCACAGCCGGGCCATCTGGTGCGATGCGTCCGTTGGCCGGAAATTGAAGGAGCCGTGTGATGCAGCAAAAACCTCTTACTCCTCTTACTCCTCTTACTCCCCTTGCTCCTCTTACGTCCCTTACGTCCCTTACGTCCCTTACTCCCCCCTTGTTGCAAGTCGAGGGATTGCGCAAGTGGTACCCGCTGGGTGGCGGCTGGCTCGGCAAGGCGGCGCAGAACGTCAAGGCGGTCGACGGCGTTAGTTTCGAGATTCGCCGGGGCGAGGTCCTGAGCCTTGTGGGCGAAAGCGGCTCGGGCAAAAGCACGGTCGGCCGCGCCATCCTGAACCTGGACCCGCCTACCGCTGGGGAGGTGCACTTCGACGGAGAGCCCCTGGTGGGCCTCACGCGGCGCCAGATGCGGCCGCTGCGGCGTGCGATGCAGATGGTGTTCCAGGACCCGTWCTCGTCSCTGAACCCGAAACACACGGTCGAGGAACTGCTCTCGGCGCCGCTGGAAATCCACATGCCCGAGCTGAGCTTGCAGGAGCGCCGGGACCGCATCGACGCCGTGCTGAAGACGGTCGGGCTGAACCCGGCGCACCGCTCGCGCTATCCGCACGAGTTCTCGGGCGGGCAGCGCCAGCGGGTCGGCATCGCCCGCGCGCTCATGACCGATCCGCAACTGCTGGTGGCCGACGAACCGGTGTCGTCCCTCGACGTGTCCGTGCAGGCCCAGGTGATCAACCTGCTGCTTGAGCTGAAGCAGCGCCTCGGCCTGACGATGCTGTTTATCAGCCACGACCTTGCGGTGGTGGGCCATATTTCGGACCGCATCGCCGTGATGTACCTGGGCCGCCTGGTGGAGATCGCCGACGCCGAATCCTTGCTGAAAAACCCGCGGCACCCCTATACGCGCGCCCTGATGGCCGCCGTGCCTAACCTTGATCCGCGGCAGCGGCGCCCGCGCGAACTGCTCAAGGGCGACATTCCCAGCCCCTTGTCTCCGCCCTCCGGCTGCGCGTTCCGTACGCGCTGCCCACACGCCCAGTCGGCGTGCGCCAACGGGGTTCCCGAACTCAGGTTCGTCGACCGGGATCATGCGACCGCGTGCATCCGGGACGATATCTAAAACAGAACTTATGTCTCCACCCATTCTTCGCATACGCAGCGACGACAAGCTGCCCGAACGAGCCGATGCCGTGGTGATCGGCGGCGGCATTGTCGGCGTTTCCACGGCCTATTTCCTGGCCAGGCGCGGCCTCTCGGTCGCGCTTCTCGAAAAAGGCTACATCGGCGRGGAGCAGTCCAGCCGCAACTGGGGCTGGTGCCGCCAGCAGAACCGCGACGCGCGCGACCTGCCGCTCGCCACGCTGGCGCTGCGGCTCTGGGAGGAACTCTCGCGCGACATCGGGCGGGACCTCGGTTTCCGCCGCTGCGGCCTGTACTACGCCACCGACAAGCCGCAGCAACTCTCCACCTGGGAGGCGTGGGGCCAACAGGTCGGACGACCCGGCGGCGTTCGCACCCGCATGCTCGGCGCAGCTGAGGCCGCGAGCGTCAWGAAAGGCAGCGGCAACCGCCGGTGGCTGGGAGGCGTGCATTCGATGGRCGACGGCACGGCCGAGCCCGCCCTTGCCGCGCCGGGCATTGCCGAAGGCGCACGGGCGCTGGGCGCGACCGTCCACCAGGATTGCGCGGCCCGCGGCCTTGACATCACCAATGGCACCGTGAGCGGCGTGATCACGGAACGCGGCCTGATCAAGACCAGCGCCGTCGTGTGTTCCGGTGGCGCCTGGGCGTCCGCTTTCTGCCGCCGGCACGGCATCTCCTTCCCGCAGGCGAGCGTGCGCGCGAGCGTCCTGCGCACCCGCCCCATCGAGGGCCTGCCGGCGGCGCTCTCCGCGCCGGAGTGCTCGCTGACGCGCCGCCTGGGAGGCGGCTACAACCTGGCGATCAGCGGCAAGGCGAAACTCGAAATCACACCGCAGGGGCTGCGCTATGCACGCGAATTCATGCCGATGTTCATGAAGCGCATCAAGGCCGTGGAGTTCGGCATTGGCCGCTCCTTCTTCCGCGGCCCCGAAGCGCTGGGCAACTGGCGCTTCGACGAGGTGTCGCCGTTCGAGCAGATCCGCGTCCTTGATCCCGCGCCGGATCCGCGGGCCATCCTCAACCTGCTCGGCTGCTTCCAGAACCTGTACCCCGCCTTGAAGGACGTGGCGGTGGACCAGGCCTGGGCTTCCTACATCGACAGCACGCCGGACGGCGTGCCGGTCATTTCACCGGTCGATGCCGTCAAGGGCTTCGTACTCGCAGCCGGGTTCAGCGGCCATGGTTTCGGCACCGGCCCCGCCACGGGGTTGCTGGCCGCGAGCCTGGTCACAGGCGAGCAGCCACCCGTCGATCCGACACCCTTCCGCTTCTCGCGCTTTGCCGACGGCTCGAAAGTCACCGTCGGTGCTTTCTGACGACTTCCCCGCCGCGGCCTGTCCATCAATTTCTCTCTTCACAAAAGGACCACCTCTCATGAGCAATCTCACCTTCTTCAAGTTTGACGACCTGGGCCCCTCGCGCGACAGGGCACCGTTGCCGGAACGCCTCATGGAAGGCAACCCGCAGTTCAGGAGTTGGGAAGTCGAACGATCTTCCGACAACAAGGTGCTCACCGGTATCTGGGAGACGACACCGGGCACCTTCCGATCGATCAAGGGCGGCACCCTGGAGTTCTGCTACATCCTCTCGGGCGTGTCGGAACTAACTGAGGACGGAAAGCCGCCGGTGCGGGTCCAGGCCGGCGACGCCTTCGTGATGAAGCCCGACTTCATCGGTGTTTGGCGCTGCATCGAAACTACCCGCAAGATCTGGGTCGTGTACGAGTAAGCCGCATGTCTTTCCTGTACAAGGCCGACCCCGTGCGCGGGGCGGAATGGGCACGCCTGTTCGCCGCCAGGGCACCCGGCATCCCGTTTCATATCTGGCCCGACATCGGGCAGGCGGACCGCGTGCGCTATCTTGCCGCGTGGGTGCCGCCGCCGGACATCGCGCGGCAGTTTCCCAACCTGGAGCTCTTCTTCTCCACGGGCGCGGGAATCGACCAGTTCGACCTCGCCACGTTGCCGCCGGAATTGCCGGTGGTGCGCATGGCCGAGCCCGGCGTTGTCGCCGGTATGGTGGAGTACGCCACGATGGCGGTTCTCGCGCTTCACCGCGACCTGCCGGCCTATATACGGCAGCAGCGCGAGGGCCTTTGGGCCGCGCACCGCGTTTATCCCGCGTCGAAGCGCCGTGTGGGAGTCCTCGGCCTGGGCGTGCTCGGATGCGCTGTGCTGGGCCAGCTGCGCACACTCGGCTTCCAGCTCGCCGGCTGGAGCCGCACTCGCCGCCAGCTTGACGGCGTGGCCTGCTACGCGGGCCAGGAGGAACTGCCGGCGATGCTGGCCGGCACCGACATCCTGGTATGCCTGCTACCCCTTACCCCAGAGACGCGTGGCATTCTCGATTCGACCCTGTTTCAGCACCTGCCGCGCGGCGCGGTTCGCGGGGGTATTGAAAATCATGAACAAAGGCATCGAACACATAGAGGATTTGCTGCYGGCCCTGGTCGCGCTGCGGCGTGACCTGCACGCACACCCCGAGCTGGCGTTCGAAGAGCGCCGCACTGCCGGCGTGGTCGCTGCCGCGCTGCGCGACTGCGGCCTCGAGGTGCACGAGGGAATCGGCGGGACCGGCGTGGTGGGCGTTCTGCGCAAGGGCGATTCGACGCGCATGGTGGGCCTGCGCGCAGACATGGATGCGCTTCCCATGCGGGAGGACACCGGGCGACCTTACGTCAGCCGCCACCCCGGCGTTCACCACGGCTGCGGCCACGACGGCCACACGGCCATGCTGCTGGGAGCCGCCCAGCAGTTGGCGCGGGCCGGCAGCTTTGATGGCAGCATTGCCTTTATCTTCCAGCCCGCCGAAGAGGGGCGGGGAGGCGCACGCGAGATGGTGCGGCAAGGTTTGTTCGACCGCTTTCCGTGCGAATCCGTGTTCGCCCTGCACAACTGGCCCGACCTGCCCGCGGGCACGGTGGCCACAAGGCCGGGGCCTATCATGGCCGCG
This sequence comes from Polaromonas sp. P1_G2, assembly GCF_056405515.1. Lineage (NCBI taxonomy): Bacteria > Pseudomonadati > Pseudomonadota > Betaproteobacteria > Burkholderiales > Comamonadaceae > Polaromonas > Polaromonas sp. P1_G2. The sequence goes on along the minus strand of NZ_JBFUBY010000007.1, from coordinate 42,925 downwards.
GCGGATCGCTTCGACATCGTCGTGCGCGGCCAGGGCGGCCACGCGGCGCAGCCGCACCGGACACCCGACGTGGTGCTTGCCGCGAGCCAGCTCGTTGCGCAGATGCATACCATCGTGTCGCGGCGAATCCCTCCCACGCAGAACGCCGTCTTGTCGGTGACGCGTATCAGCGGAGGCCAGTCGCACAACGTCCTGCCGGCGGCCGTGGAGCTGACCGGCACCGTGCGCAGTTTCGACGCCGGCGTGCAGGACACGATAGAGCAGGCGATCCGCGACGTCGCGGCGGGTGTCGCGCGCGCAAGCGGCACCGCGATAGAGGTCGAGTACACGCGCTACTACCCGGCAACGATCAACAGCCCTGAGCACGCCCAACTCGCACTCGAGGCGGCTCGCGGCGTCGGCCTGCAAGCACAGGTGGCGGAAACGCCGGCTTTCACGTCGGAAGACTTTGCCTTCATGCTCCAGCAGCGGCCCGGGGCCTACCTGTGGCTCGGCCAGCGAGGCGCGGACCATGCTGCCCCGCTGCACCACCCTTCGTACGACTTCAACGACGACGTTCTGGCCTGCGGCGTGCGTTGGTTCACTGCCGTCGCGCAAATGGCCCTGCGCTGAACGGGACCTACTTCAAGCAACGGAACCCACGATGCTCTACTTATCCACCCGCGGCCACCCCGACCGCAAACTTTTTTGCGAAATCCTGCTGGAGGGCCTGGCGCCCGACGGAGGTTTGTACCTGCCGGAGCACTATCCACAGGTCACGCCCGGGCAGCTGTCCAGGTGGCGCGGCTTGCCGTATGCGGAACTCGCCTTTGAAGTCCTCTCGCTCTACGTCGACGACATCCCGGCCGAGGACCTGCGCGCAATCTGCCGCAAGACCTATACCGAAGAGGTCTTTGGCACAAAGGAGATCGTGCCTCTCAAGCAGCTGGAGGAGGGCGTCTACCTGCAAGCCCTTTCCAACGGCCCAACGGTGGCCTTCAAAGACATGGCCATGCAGCTGCTGGGCAACCTGTTTGAGTATGAGCTGGGCCGGCGCGGCGAGGAGCTGAACATCCTGGGTGCCACTTCCGGCGACACCGGCAGCGCCGCTGACAACCACAACCTCGCGCTCGAGGGCGTGTTCGACGACTGCCAGGATATCGTCAAGGCCGTGTCCAACGACCTGGCTTTCAAGCGCAAATACAAGATTGGCACGGTCAACTCGATCAATTGGGCGCGCCTCATGGCGCAGGTGGTGTATTACTTCGCCGGCTACTTCCAGTCTACGAGCCCTCACCCTAACCCTCTCCCAGAGGGAGAGGGGATGAAGAAAGTCAGCTTCACCGTGCCGTCGGGCAACTTCGGCAACATCTGCGCCGGCCATGTGGCGCGCATGATGGGCCTGCCCATTGACAAGCTCGTGCTCGCCACCAACGAGAACGACGTGCTGGACGAATTCTTCCGCACCGGCGTTTATCGGGTGCGCGGCGGCGCCGACACCTATGAGACCTCCAGTCCGTCGATGGACATTTCCAAGGCCAGCAACTTCGAGCGGTTTGTTTTTGACCTGCTGGGCCGCGATGCGGGCAGGGTCAAGCGCTTGTTCGGCGAAGAGCTCGCGAAGAATGGCTATTTCGATCTGAGTGCCGACCCGGCCTTCGAGCAGGCCCACGCGCACTACGGCTTCCTCAGCGGAAAAAGCACGCACGCCGACCGCCTGATGACGATCCGCGACACGCACCGGCGCTTTGGCTTGACCATAGACACCCACACGGCCGACGGCCTGAAAGTCGCGCGCCACTTCGTGCAGCCAGGTGTGCCGATGATCGTGCTGGAGACGGCGCTGCCGATCAAGTTCGCGGCAACCATCGTCGAAGCCCTGGGTCATGAGCCGGACCGGCCCGCGCGGTTTCAGGGTATCGAAGACCTGCCCAAGCGCGTGACGGTTCTGCCGGCCGACGCGGCACGGGTCAAGGCATTCGTTGCCGCACACGTTTCCTGATCGAAGCATGGCTGTCTTCACCGAAGTGCCCTACGACGAGGCTGCCGCCTTCTTGCGGCGGGTGGGTGTCGGCAATCTGCAGGCCATGGCGGTCTGCAGTGGCGGTATTGAGAACACCAACTACTTCGTGGACACGGATCGCGGCGAGTACGTGTTGACGCTGTTCGAGCGCCTGGCGTGGGAACAGCTGCCGTTCTACCTCCACTTGATGCAGCATCTGGCCAGCCGCGGCCTTCCGGTACCCAGGCCGGCGCCAGACGCGGAAGGCCGCATCTTGCACCGCCTCAAGGGCAAGCCGGCGACAGTGGTGGGAAGGTTGCGAGGAAAGAGTGAACTGTCGCCAGACGCCCGGCACTGCGCCGCGGTGGGCGAAATGCTGGCGCGAATGCACCTGGCCGGCAAGGACTATTCCCGGCACCAGCCCAACCTGCGCGGCCTGCCGTGGTGGACTGAAACTGTGCCGGCTCTGCTGCCACACGTGGGCCAGGCCCAGTGCAAGCTGCTGCTGGACGAACTGGACTTCCAGACGGGAATTGCCGCATCCCCCGACTACGCAGCACTGCCACGCGGCCCGGTACATGCCGACCTGTTTCGCGACAACGTGATGTTCGAGGGCGGCTGCCTGAGCGGCCTCCTCGATTTTTACTTTGCGGGTTGCGACACCTTTCTGTTCGACATCGGTGTCTGTCTCAACGACTGGTGCGTGGATCTGGGGAACGGACGCATTGACCCGGTGCGAAGGGCTGCATTCCTGGCCGCCTACCAGTCGGTGCGCCCGCTTGTGACTGAAGAGCAGCGCCTGCTGCCGGCCCTTGAGCGGGCCGCGGCTTTGCGCTTCTGGGTATCGCGGCTCTGGGATTGCCACAGCCCCCGCGAAGCCGCCGTCCTGAAGATTCATGACCCCAGCCACTTCGAGCGTGTTCTGCGCCAGCGCGTAAGCGATGCCGCCGGCGCGGGAATTTTCTATCTTCCAGGAAGGACCTTGGGCTGACCTGGGCCCTGACCAGCCCCATGGGGTTGGGTTCCGAGGCATGACCTTGCGGCGACTGTTCGCGACATGTTGAAGAACTTGTGACCGGGTGAAACCGCGTTCCACCGTGATGGCGCGAGGCCGACGGCGGTGGCTTTATTGGTTTATTGATCTATTGAGAAGAGGTTAAATATGAACACACAACACTACATCGCGGGCCGCTGGCAGCCAGCCCATGACGAGCGCTGCTTCGAGGTCCGCAATCCGGCCGACGACAGCCTGGTTGCGCAAGTGAGCGAAGGCGGTGCCGCCGACGCGCGGCTGGCCGCGGATGCCGCCGTCCTGGCGCTGCCGGCCTGGAAGGCGCGCCCGCCGCGTGAGCGTTGCCTGATCCTCAAGAAATGGCAGGCGCTGATCGAGCGCGACGTGGAGCCGCTCGCCCAATTGATTTCGCGCGAACAGGGCAAGCCGCTGGCCGAGGCACGCGGCGAGATCGCCTATAGCGCCGGCTACGTGGAATGGTTTGCCGAGGAGGGCGTGCGCGCCAATGGCGAAGTGATTGCGGCGCCCGTCAACTCCAAGCGCTTCATCGTGCTGAAGGAAGCCGTCGGCGTCGTGGCGGTGGTCACGCCCTGGAACTTCCCGGCCGCGATGATTGCACGCAAGATCGCGCCCGCGCTGGCCGCGGGCTGCACGGTGCTGGCCAAGCCGGCCGAGGACACGCCGCTCACGGCGCTGGCCCTGGTCAAGCTGGCCGAGGAAGCCGGCGTGCCGCCGGGCGTGCTCAATATCGTGTCGGCTTCGCGCGAACGTACCCCGCAAGTGGTGGGCGAGTGGCTGGCCGATCCCCGGGTGCGAAAAATCAGCTTCACGGGCAGCACCCCGGTGGGCAAGTTGCTGGCGCGCGATTCCGCCGCGACGCTGAAGAAGCTGTCTCTGGAGCTGGGCGGAAACGCGCCCTTCATCGTGTTCGAGGACGCGGACCTGGACGCCGCCGTGGAGGGCCTGATGGCCGCCAAGTTCCGCAACGCCGGGCAGACTTGCGTGAGCCCGAACCGCGTCTACGTCCATACCGCTGTACATGATCGCTTCGTCGACAAGCTGGCCGCGCGCGTGGGCGCCCTGCGGGTGGGGCCGGCCGACTGGGCCGAGGCCGAGATCGGCCCGATGATCAACGCCCGTGCGGTGGACAAGATCGAGCGGCACGTGAATGATGCCGTGGCCAAGGGTGCCAAGGTGATCGTGGGCGGCCAACGGGTGCGCAATGAAACGGCCCGCGGCCCTAATTACTACGCGCCCACGGTGCTCATCAACGCCACGCGCGAGATGGAACTGTCGTGCGAGGAAACTTTTGGCCCGGTGGTGCCGGTCTTCCGCTTCGCGAATGAAGCGGAGGTGATGGAGCAGGCCAACGACACGCCCTACGGGCTGGCCGGCTACTTCTATTCAAACGACGTCAAGCGCATCTGGCGCGTGGCCTCGGCCCTGGAGACCGGAATGGTTGGCATCAACGAAGGCGCCATCGCCGCGCAGGCCGCGCCCTTTGGTGGCGTGAAGGAGTCGGGCTACGGGCGCGAGGGTTCGCATTGGGGCCTCGACGAGTATTTGCACACCAAGTACCTGTGCCAGGGCGGGCTGGGGTGAAGCAAGACGGGCAAGCCTAAAAATCAGCCACCTTGCCCCACATCGACTCTTTGAACCGGGCGGGGTCGAAAGGCTTCGGGTCGAAGATCGGTTGAGCCCCCGACACGATGTCGGCGATCAGGTGGCCCGCGCCGGGGCCGATGCCGAAACCGTGCCCCGAAAAACCCGCGGCCAGGATGAGGCCGGGCACCTGCGGCAGTTCCCCGATGCCCGGCACGCCGTCGGGCGTGCTGTCGATGTAGCCCGCCCAGGTGTTGGCGATGCGGGCTTCGCGCAGCACGGGCAACAGGTCGACGGCACGGCGGTGGATTTCGCGGACACCGGCGGGGTCGGGCTTCGGGTTGAGGATGCGCGCCCGTTCCATGGGGGTGGGCGCGTCCAGCTTCCATCGCGCGCGGGTTTCGTGGCCCCAGCGTATGCCTTCCAGGCCGCCGGGRAACACGTTGCGCCAGCGCTTGGCGAACATCGGGATGAACTGCGGCGCGAAGCGCAGCAGCTGCGGCGTGGGGTCGGCGCGCCCACGGCCGCTGATGGCCAGGACGTAATGGCCGTCGGGGCGCCGGGTGACGGCGACGCGCGGGCTGGTCAGCGCCGCCGGCAGTTGCTGCGCCACTGGTGACAGGCGCACGATGGACTGGCGTATCGTGGCGAGCGGAAACTGCACGCCGAGCTGGTTGCAGAACGAGGAGGCCCACGCACCGCCCGCAAGAACCGCGGTGCGGGTCTTGATGGTCCCCGCTTCGGTGACGACGCCGCTGAGCCGGCCGCCCTCCATCTCGATGCCGCGCGCGGCGCAGTTCTGGTGGACGGTGCCGCCGAGTTTCATGAGCGCGGCCGCCACCGCGGGCGCTGCCTTGGCCGGGTCGGCCGTCCCGTCGCTGGGTGAGAAGACGCCGCCTTTCCACGCGCGGCCGGTCGCCTGGCCGCGCTCCGAGGCCTCGCGGCCGCTCAGCATGTGTGTGGTCACGCCGGCGGTCGTCGCGAATTCGCGCCACTTGGCCCAGCCGGCAATCTGGGCCTCGTCATCACTGAGGTACAACAATCCGCAGCGCGTAAAGCCCGTGTCTTCGCCGCTGTCGRYGGCAAACTGGTCCCAGAGTTCGAGGCTCYKGGTGGCCATGGGCAGTTCACGCGCGTCGCGGTTCTGCTGGCGGCACCAGCCCCAGTTCCGGCTCGATTGCTCTGCGCCGATGTGGCCTTTTTCGACCAGGGCGACCGAAAGCCCGCGCTTGGCGAGGTAATAAGCGGTAAAGACACCGATGATGCCGCCGCCGATCACGACGACGTCGGCGCTGGCCGGCGGGGTGCTGGAAGTCTCGAGGAGGCGCAGGGGCTGGGACATGGATGGGTTTCGGTCGTTGTTGGGTGTCTGCACTGTCTGTGCTTTTTTTGCAGTTTGTACCAAGGTTGTGCTCATGCTGTCTGCTCCTGCCCGAAGCCCAGGATGGCCTTGGTTTCCAGGTACTCCTCAAGGCCTTCGATGCCGTATTCGCGGCCGTTGCCCGAGCGCTTGTAGCCGCCGAAGGGGGCATGGGGGCTCCAGGCCGGGTAGTTGATGTGCACCTGCCCGGAACGGATGCGCGCCGCGACCGCGCGCGCCGCGGCAAGGTCCTGGCCCTGCACGTGCGCGCCCAGGCCATAGACCGTGTCGTTGGCGATCTCCACCGCCTCGTCCACGCTGTCGTAGGCGATGATCACCAGCACCGGCCCGAAGATTTCTTCCTGCGCGACCTGCATTTGGGAGTTCACGCCAGAGAAGATGGTTGGCCGGCAGTAAAAGCCGCGCTCCAGGCCCTCAGGCCGGCCGGGGCCGCCGCAGACAATGCGCGCACCTTCGGCRATCCCGGTGTCTATCATTTCCTGCACSCGGTTGAACTGGGCRCGGTTGGCCACCGGGCCGTGCGTSGTCTGCGGCGARCGYGGRTCGCCCACAACAAAGCTCAAGGCCGCTTCAAGCGCGATCCGTTCAACCTCCTGCAGGCGCTCGCGCGGCACGATCATGCGGGTTGGCGCGCTGCAGGACTGGCCGACGTTGCGAAATGCTGCCCCCACGCCGGCGGGCACGGCGCGCGCCAGGTCCGCGTCCGGCAGGATCACGTTGGGCGATTTGCCGCCGAGTTCCTGGGCCACGCGTTTGACCGTCGGGGCCGCCGCCTGGGCCACCAGCACACCGGCCCGGGTCGAGCCGGTGATCGAGATCATGTCCACGTCCGGATGCGCCGACAGCGCGGCGCCGACTTCCGGCCCATTGCCGCTCACCAGGTTGAACACGCCCAGCGGAATGCCGGCGTCATGCACCACCTCGGCAAACAGCAGGGCGCTCAGGGGCGACAGCTCGCTGGGTTTGAGGACAACGGTGCATCCGGCCGCCAGGGCGGGGCCGACCTTGGCCGTGATTTGGTAGAGCGGCCAGTTCCAGGGCGTGATCAGGCCGCACACGCCGATGGCCTCGCGCTGGATAGTCACGTCGCCTCGGTGGGAGAGAAAGGGATAGCTGGCCAGGTTGTCCCGGGCCACGCGGATGTGCTCGGCCGCGACCGGCACCTGGGTGCTGCGCGCAAACCCGATGGCGGCGCCCATCTCCAGTGAGATCGCGTGGGCGAACAGTTCTGCGCGTTCGAGGATCAGGGTGTGGATGCGGCCTAGCAGCAAGGCCCGGCTTTCGGGAGAACTGGTGGACCAGGTGGCAAAGGCACTGCGGGCTGCGGCCACCGCCGCCGCGACGTCTTCAGTGCTTCCCAAGGCGATCTGCGCGATGGGCTCTTCGGTCGACGGGTTGATAACGCTGGCCCGGGCTTGCCCTGCGGGCAGGACCCACTCACCGTCTATGAACAGGCGATCCAGGCGGCCGGCGGCTTTGAGGCGTTCGACAAGGGAGACGTTCATGGGCGCACATCCTTTGCCGCAGTGCGGTGAATTCCGCGCTGCCCCGCGGGGAAATTACCCTTGTGCAACCCGCGCAGTGTGTCGTCATATTCCATGCTTGCCCTCTCAAAAGAATCGGATTCATGGTACGCCCTTGCCTGGAATTGATCTGCCGTTTCAGCGTGGGCATTCGGCATGAACGGTGCGCAAGCGGCGCACAACCGCAGCATCTGCGGCGATGGTTCAATAGCATTCATTGCATGGCGCCGGCAAACCGGCACAGGCTTTGCACCACCCCTTCCAGGAGGACGCTTTTCATGAGCTTTCGTCCCAAGTCCACCGGCTTCGATTGCCGCGGCACGCCGACTGGTTTCGCCATGCGCCGGATGGCCTGTATGCGCCGCGGCATCGCAAGGGCGGCCGGCCCCGGCCGGGCGGCAAGCCGTCGGGGGCGCGCCGCACACCATGCCGCCGGCTATCCGCAAAACCGCAGTTTTAACCAAGCGCCCCAGCGTGATCGAGGTATATCCCCGGTCGGCAGGTGCTCCAATGCCTTTACCCCACCCACGAGATGACTAGGAGAAAACCATGGCAGATAACAAGCAGCTGAACGGCCTGATCGGCCCCGAAGAGAGCACACGCATCCTGGGTGCGTTGCAACGCGGCGCGAGCCGGCGCGATGTATTGGCCATGTTGACGGCCGGTGGCATGCAGGCGGCCCTGGCCGGCAGCATCGCCGGCCTTGCCGCGAATGCACAGGCGCAAACGCCAACGCCGCGCAAGGGCGGCCGCATCAGGGTCGCCGAAGCCACTTCCGGGGTGAGCGACACCCTGGACCCGGCCAAGCAGGGCAACGGCACCGACTATTCCCGCGGCTTCATGTTCTACAACGGATTGACCTACCTGGACGCGAGCCTGACACCGCAGCCCCAGCTGGCCGAGGAGTTCAGCACCAAGGACGCCAAGACCTGGATATTCAAGCTGCGCAAGGGCGTGACCTTCCACGACGGCAAGCCGCTCACGCCGGCCGACGTGGTGTTCTCCATCATGCGCCACAAGAACCCGGCCATCGGCTCCAAGGCCAAGGTGCTGGCTGACCAGATCGAGGACGTGACGGCCACCGGCCCCAATGAAGTCACCATCCGCCTGGTGGCCTCCAACGCCGACCTGCCGGCCATCCTGGGCACCTACCACTTCCACATCGTCAAGGATGGCACGACCGACTTCAACGCGGGCATCGGCACGGGGCCGTACAAGGTCAAGGAGTTCAAACCCGGCGTGCGCGCGATCGCCGTGCGCAACGACAACTACTGGAAGTCCAACCGGCCTTACCTGGATGAGATCGAGCACGTGGGCATCAGCGACGAAACGGCACGCGTGAACGCGCTGCTGGCGGGCGAACTTGATCTGATCGGCCGGGTCAACCCGCGCTCGATCGACCGCGTCAACGCCAGCGGCAAGGCAGCCATCTTCGAGACCAAGGGCGTTTCGTATACCGATCTGATCATGCGGCGCGACAGCGGCCCAGGCGCCAACCCGGACTTCGTGCAGGCCATGAAACTGCTGTTCAACCGCGAGCAGATGCTCAAGTCCATCCAGCTGGGCCGTGGCGTCGTGGCAAACGACCAGCCCCTCGATCCGGGCAACCGCTTCTTCTTCAAAGGCCTGAAGCAGCGCCCCTACGATCCCGAGAAGGCGAAGTGGCACTTGAAAAAGGCCAATCTGGGCAGCGCCGCGATCCCCGTGGTGGCCTCGACGGCCGCCACCAGCTCGGTGGAGATGGCCCTGGTGCTGCAGCATGCGGCGCGGCAGGCCGGCCTGAACCTGGACGTGCGCAACATGCCGGCCGACGGCTACTGGTCGCAGCACTGGATGAAGCACCCGGTCAATTTCGGCAACATCAACACGCGCCCCACGGCCGACCTGGCCCTGACCCTGTTCTTCAAGTCCGACTCCCCCACCAACGAGTCCGGCTGGAAGAACGAGAAGTTCGACCAGTTGCTGGTGGCCGCGCGCGGCGAAACCGACCAGGCCAAGCGCGCCCAGATGTACGCCGACATGCAGGTCATGATCCACAGCGAAGGCGGCATCGGCATTCCGATGTTCCTCTCCAGCCTGGACGGCCACAACAAGAAACTCAAGGGCCTCAGCCCCATCCCGCTGGGCGGCATGATGGGCTCGAGCTTCGCCGAACACGTGTGGTTGGAAGGATGACTCCCCCCCGAAGCGCCTTCGGCGCCTCCCCCCTAGGGGGGCGCCACCTGCGGCCCGGCAGAGCCGGTTCCGCGATGGCACTTGAATGGAAGAAAACGCCATGAACTTAACCGTCGTTAAATTGGTGGCGGGCCGCATCCTCGCCGGGCTCGGCTCGCTGCTGGCGGTGTCGGCGGTGGTGTTCGCCATCACCTCCGTGCTGCCCGGCGACGCGGCCGAAGAGACGCTGGGGCAGGACGCCACGCCCCAGGCGGTGGCGGCGCTGCGCAAGGAGATGGGACTGGACCGCAGCGCGATGCTGCGCTACTTCGACTGGCTGGGCGGCATGGCCAAGGGCGACATGGGCAAGTCTGTGGTCACCGGCCTGCCTGTGGGTGAGGCTGTCGCCAGCCGCCTGCCGGCTTCGCTGCAGCTGGCCGCGGTGACGACGGTGTTTTCCGTCCCGCTGGCCCTCGGCCTGGGTATTTTGTGCGCCTTGCGGCGCGGCTCGGCTTTCGACCGTTTCACCAGCATGGCGACGGTGGCCGTTGTGTCGGTGCCGGAATTCCTGGTGGCCACGCTGGCCGTGCTGGTATTCGCGGTGCAGCTGAAATGGCTGCCCGCGCTCTCGTACGCGGTCGACGTTTCGTCGCCGGGCGAGATGCTGCGTTCCTTCGCGTTGCCGGTGCTCAGCCTGGGCAGCGTGATCGTGGCGCAGATGCTGCGCATGACGCGCGCGGCCGTCATCGACCAGCTGGCCGCGGCCTATATCGAGATGGTGCGGCTCAAAGGCGCGAGCGCCGCGCGCACCGTGCTGTTCCACGCGCTGCCCAACGCCATCGGCCCCATCGCCAACGCGGTGGCGCTGAGCCTGTCCTACCTGCTGGGCGGCGTGATCATCGTCGAGGTGATCTTCAATTACCCGGGCATCGCCAAGCTCATGGTGGACGGCGTCGCGCAGCGGGACATGCCGCTGGTGCAGGCCTGCGCCATGATCTTCTGCTCGGCCTATCTGGTCCTGGTGATGCTCGCCGACGTGTGCGGCATCGTCGCCAACCCGCGATTGAGGCACCAATGAGCACCGCACGGCCGCCCGAAGGGGGGCGCACCGCAGAGTGCAGCGCGAAGGTTTTCCTATGAATATTGCAACACTTGTTCCTTCGGCGGCCGCCACCCGGCGCCGCGCCTGGCTCGCGGGCTGGTCGCGTGCCGGCAAACTCGGGCTGGCCGTGCTGGCCTTCTGGGTGGCTGTGGGGATCTTCGCCTGCTTCGTGCCTGACAGCGCGCTTGGCGAGATGTCCGACGCCGGCGTGTTCCAGGGCATGAGCGCGCAGCACTGGCTGGGCACCGACTACCTGGGCCGCGACATGCTCACGCGCATCGTGGTCGGCACACCCTACACCATCGGTGTGGCCTTTGTCGCCACGCTGATCGCCTGCGGCGTGGGCGCGGTGCTCGGCCTGCTGGCCGCCGTGGCGGGCGGCGCGGTCGACGCGGTGCTCAGCCGCGTGCTGGACACGCTGGTGTCCATCCCGAGCAAGATGTTCGCGCTGGTGGTGATCGCCGGTTTCGGCTCCTCGGTCCCGCTTCTGATCGCGGTGACGGCCGTCGTCTACGCGCCGGGCGCTTACCGCATCATCCGATCGCTGGCCGTGAACATCAACGCCATGGACTACGTGCTGGTGGCGCGTGCCCGCGGCGAACGCCGGGCCTACATCATGCGCCGCGAGATCCTGCCCAACATCACCGGCCCACTGCTGGCCGACATGGGCCTGCGCTTCGTCTACGCCCTGCGCCTGCTGGCGAGCCTGAGCTTCCTGGGCCTGGGCGTGCAGCCGCCGATGGCCGACTGGGGCTCCCTGGTGCGCGAGAACCTCGGCGCCTTGCCGGTGGGCGGCGTCTCCGTGCTCGCCCCGGCCTTCGCCATCGCCGTGCTGACCATCGCGGTCAACCTGGTGATCGACAACCTGCCGGGACATACCGACGCAGACCGGGAGAAACATTAATGGGTGCCACTGTCCTCGTAAACGACTTGCGCGTCGTGGCGCAAGCCGCCGGCGGCGAAACAGAGATCGTCAAAGGCGTTTCTTTCCGCATCGAGCCCGGCGAGGTGCTGGCGCTGATCGGCGAATCCGGTTCCGGCAAGACCACCATAGGCCTGGCGCTCATGGGCTATGCGCGGCACGGCTGCCGCATCGCCGGCGGCAGCGTGCGCATCGGCGACACCGATGTGCTGGGCCTCACCGAATCCGAACGGCGCCGCCTGCGCGGCCGCCGCGTCTCCTATATCGCGCAGAGCGCCGCCGCTTCCTTCAACCCGTCGCGCACCATCATGGACCAGGTGGTGGAAACCGCCCACATCCATTCGCTGATGCCGCGCGCCGAGGCCGAGAAAAAAGCCGTGACGCTGTTCCGCGAGCTGGCATTGCCGCAGCCCGACAGCATCGGCCAGCGTTATCCGCACCAGGTTTCGGGCGGGCAGCTGCAGCGCCTGATGGCCGCGATGGCATTGATGAGCGACCCGGACCTGGTGATTTTCGACGAGCCCACCACKGCGCTSGACGTCACCACCCAGATCGAGGTGCTGCACGCCTTCYGCCGCGTGGTGCGCGAGCGCCAGACCACGGCGGTCTATGTCACGCACGACCTGGCGGTGGTGGCCCAGATGGCCGGCCGCATCCTGGTGCTGCGCGACGGCGCCGAGCGCGAGATCGGCACCACGGCGCAGATCATCAACACGCCGAAGGACGACTACACGCGCAGCCTGATCGCCGCGGCGAATCCCAAGGCGCGCAGCGGCGAGACGGTGGCCGAGGGCGCCACGCCGTTGCTGCAGGTGCGCAACCTGGTCGCCGGCTATGGGCCCCTGGACAAGCACGGCCGGCCCGCCTCGCCGGTGCTCGACGATGTGAGCCTGACCCTGTACCGCGGCCAGGCGATCGGCGTCATCGGCGAGTCCGGCTCCGGCAAGACCACGCTGGCCCGTGCCGTCGCCGGCCTGATCGGCCCCGCCGGCGGCCAGATCATGTTCGACGGCAAACCGCTGCCGCGCCTGGTGTCGCAGCGTTCGCCCGAGGAACTGCGCCGCATCCAGATCGTGTTCCAGATGGCGGACACGGCGCTCAATCCTTCGCACACCATTTCCGACATCCTGGCGCGGCCGCTGCAGCTGTACCGCGGCCTGAAGGGCGAGGCGCTGGACAAGCGCATCGCGCAGCTGCTCGACCTCGTGCAGTTGCCGCAGGCCTGTGCCAGGCGCCTGCCTGCCGGGCTCTCCGGCGGGCAGAAGCAGCGCGTCAACCTGGCGCGCGCACTGGCCGCCGATCCCGACCTGATCCTCTGCGACGAAGTCACGTCCGCGCTGGACACGGTGGTGGGCGCCGCCATCCTGGACCTGCTGGCGCAGCTGCGCAAGGAGCTCGGGGTGTCGTACATGTTCATCAGCCACGACATGAACACCGTGCGCGCGGTGTGCGACGAGATCGTGGTGCTGTACGCCGGCCAGAAGGTGGAGTCGCTCACGCGCTCGGCTTTCGCGCATGCGCCGCGCCATCCCTACTTCCACCTGCTGGCCAATTCCGTTCCGGAGTTGCGCCCGGGATGGCTGGACGAGGTCGGGGCGGCGCAGCGCGCGGCCCTGCCGCTGGTGCAGGCGCCCGTCGACCGCGCGGGCATCTGCAGCTTCCTGGACCGTTGCCCCCTGCGCGTGGCGGGCCTGTGCGACAGCAAGACGCCGCCGCGGCATGAGCTTGAAGGCGGCGTGGAAGTCTTCTGCCACCGCAGCGCCGACGAATTGCTGAAGCTGCAGCAGACCCCGGCGCCGCCGCGCGAGTGCACGGCCTGATCCATCCGGACGGCCTACCTCGGGAGCGCCGCGTGCGCAATAAAGATTGGCGCCCCGGGTGCCATCGGGAATTCTTTTGTCGAATTGAACCGAACTGAACTGAACTGAACTGAACTTAACTTAACTTAACTTAACTGAACAGATTGAACTGACATGCAAACACTGAACTACATCGCGGGCCGCTGGCAGGCGGCCCAGGACGGCCGCCAATTCGAGGTGCGCAATCCCGCCGACGACAGCCTGATCACCCTGGCGGCCGACGGCGGCGCGGCGGACGCACGGCTGGCCGCCGACGCGGCGGCACAGGCGCTGCCCGCCTGGAAGGCGCGCCCGCCGCGCGAGCGCTGCCTGATCCTGAAGAAATGGCAGGCGCTGATCGAGCGCGACGTGGAGCCGCTGGCCGAACTGATTTCGCGCGAGCAGGGCAAGCCGCTCGCGGAGTCGCGCGGCGAAATCGCCTACAGCGCCGGTTATGTGGAGTGGTTCGCCGAAGAGGGCGTGCGCGCCCACGGCGAGATCATCGCCGCGCCGGTGTCCAGCAAGCGCTTCCTGGTGTTGCGGGAGGCCGTGGGCGTCGTCGCCGTGGTCACGCCCTGGAATTTTCCGGCCGCGATGATCGCGCGCAAGATCGCCCCCGCGCTGGCGGCGGGTTGCACGGTGGTGGCCAAGCCCGCTGAAGACACGCCCCTCACGTCCCTGGCCCTCGTGAAGCTGGCCGAGGAAGCGGGCGTGCCTGCCGGTGTGCTGAACATCGTGCCCGCCTCGCGCGAGCGCACGCCGGAGGTGGTGGGCGAGTGGCTGCGCGACGGCCGCGTGCGCAAGGTCAGCTTCACCGGCAGCACGGCGGTGGGCAAGGTGCTGGCGCGCGAGTCGGCCGGCACGGTCAAGAAGCTGTCGCTTGAGCTCGGCGGCAACGCGCCCTTCATCGTGTTCGAGGATGCCGACCTGGACGCCGCTGTCGAGGGCCTGATGGCCGCCAAGTTCCGCAACGGCGGCCAGACCTGCGTGAGCCCGAATCGCGTCTTCGCCCACGAGGCCGTGCATGACCGCTTCGTCGACAAGCTGGCGGCCCGCGTGGGCGCCTTGCGGGTCGGCCCGGCCAGCTGGGCGGAGGCCGAGATCGGTCCGATGATCAACGGGCGGGCGGTCGACAAGATCGAACGCCACGTGAACGACGCCGTGGCCAAAGGCGCGAAGGCGGTCGTGGGCGGAAGCCGTGTGCGCACGGAAGTCGCCAACGGCCCGAACTACTATGCGCCCACGGTGCTGACCGGCGCGACAACCGACATGGAGTTGTCCTGCGAGGAGACTTTCGGCCCGGTGGTGCCCATATTCCGCTTCAGCACTGAAGACGAGGTGATCGCGCAGGCGAACGACACGCCTTTCGGCCTGGCCGGCTACTTCTTCTCCAACAACATCAAGCGCGTTTGGCGCGTCGCCTCCGCGCTGGAGACCGGCCTGGTCGGCATCAACGAAGGCGCCATCGCGGCGCAGGCCGCGCCCTTCGGCGGCGTCAAGGAATCGGGTTACGGCCGCGAAGGTTCGCACTGGGGCCTGGACGAATACCTGCACACAAAATACGTTTGCCAAGGCAATTTGACATGAAGGTGCTGGTCCTGGGTGCCGGCGTCATCGGCACCACCACGGCCTACTACCTGGCCAAGGCGGGCCACGAAGTGACGGTGGTCGACCGCCAGCCCGGCCCGGCGTTGGAGACCAGCTACGCCAACGCCGGCCAGGTGTCGYCGGGCTACGCGGCGCCGTGGGCCGCACCCGGCGTGCCGCTCAAGGCGCTGCGCTGGATGTTCCAGAAGCATGCGCCGCTGGCCATCGGCCTGGACGGCAGCGTGGACCAGCTGCGCTGGATGTGGCAGATGCTGCGCAACTGCAGCCCGCGGCGCTATGCGGTCAACAAAGAGCGCATGCTGCGGCTGGCTGAATACAGCCGCGACTGCCTGGCGCGGCTGCGCCAAGACACCGGCCTGCGCTACGAAGGCCGCGAGGGCGGCACGCTGCAGGTGTTCCGCACGCAGGCGCAGCTCGACGCCGTCGGCAAGGATGTGGCCGTGTTGCGCGCCGCGGACGTGCCTTACGAACTGCTGGGCCCCGAGGATCTGGCGCGCGCCGAACCAGCCATCGCCACGGGACCGCTGGTCGGCGGCCTGCGCCTGCCCGGCGACGAGACCGGCGACTGCCACCTGTTCACCACCGGGATCGGCCACCTGGCCCAGTCCCTGGGCGTGCGCTTTTGCTTCGGCGAGACCATCGACGGCGTGGAAGTCTGCGCCGGCCGCGTGGCCGGCGTGCGGCAGGGCGGCCGCCTGCGCACGGCCGACGCCTACGTGATGGCGCTGGGTTCGTATTCCACGGCCATGCTGCCCGAAGCGGTGAAGATCCCCGTCTATCCGGTCAAGGGCTATTCGATCACCGTACCCATTGCCGACGCGGGCCGCGCGCCGGTGTCGACCGTGCTGGACGAGAGCTACAAGATCGCCATTACGCGCTTTGACCGCCGCATCCGCGTGGGCGGCATGGCGGAGCTGCGCGGCTTTGACCTGCGCCTGAACCCGCGGCGCCGCGAAACGCTGGAGCTGTGCCTGAACGAGCTGTTCCCCGGTGCCGGCCACGCCGAGGCCGCGACCTTCTGGACCGGCCTGCGGCCCATGACCCCGGACGGCACGCCGCTGGTGGGCCGCACGCCGTTGCCCAATCTCTACCTGAACACCGGCCACGGCACGCTGGGCTGGACCATGGCCTGCGGCTCGGCGCGTGTGCTGGCCGACGTCATGAGCGGCCGCGCACCCGAGATCCGCGCCGACGACCTGTCGGTAGAGCGCTATACGCAGGCCAAACCGCGGCCATCGACCGACCCCCTGACCGAACCCGGCCTGCGGACCTGAAGCCGACACGGTAAAGCCGCCGCTCCCTCGGCCGGTGTGTGTACGGCCTGGGAGAAAACCATTGAGCCGGAAATTTATCGGTTCACTAATGGCTTCCCGGTTCAGAATCACACCCATGACAACAACTCCCAAGCTGCTGGTCGAGTCCGTGGACGGCATCATGACCGTGTCCCTGAACCGCCCCGACAAACTCAATGCGATTGACAACGAGCTGGCCCGCGCGCTTCTTGCCGCCATTGACCAGGCCTCGCGCGACGATAGCGTCCGGGTGCTGGTGTTGCGCGGCAAGGGCCGGGCTTTTTGTGCGGGGAGGGACGTCGGTGCGCCACCCACGGAAGAGGACCTGGTCCTGGTGCAGGCCGTTTCCAAGGCGCTGGTGTCTCTGCCCAAGCCGGTGCTTGCTTCGGTCCATGGCTGGACTGTCGGCGCCGGCTTCGAGTGGATGCTCAATGCGGACATCGTGGTCGCGGGGGAAAGCAGCCGCTTCAAGCTGCCGGAGGCTTCCATCGGGGTATTCGTGACGGGCGGATTAAGCGCGACACTGCCCGCCTATGCAGGCCTTGCACGCGCCAAGGCGCTGATGCTGCTGGGCGAGGAGTTTTCGCCCGCGCAGGCGCTGGCCTGGGGGCTGGTCTGGAAAGTGGTCCCCGACGCGGAACTCGAATCGGCATCCCGACAAATCGGCGCCAGGCTGGCGTCGCTTCAACCCGCGGTTGCGGCCAGCTTCAAACGGGTTCTCAACGACATCGGCCTTCGCCGTTTCGACGATGCCATCGCGCTTGAAAACGAGGCGCAGCGCGCATTGCAGATCAGGCGCGGGTGAACAGGTGCTGGACCAGGATGTGCTTCACCTTGCGCTCGGTGCTGATGGCGTAGTAGTGCTCATGCACCCCTTCGCAAGCACCCAGCAAGCGGACCTGGTGACGCTTCATGAGGTCATCCTCTACCGACAGCGCCGCGGGGAAAACGCCCAGGCCGCTGCCGCCGAAGGTCTCCAGCAGGGCGCTGTCCTCAAACTCACCGACCACGCGCGGCCGCAGCCCGTGCTGTAGCAGCCACTGGTCCAGCGGCCCGCGAACGATGGAATGCGAAGTGGGCAGCAGGACGGGCACCTTGCCCAGCGACGCGGGGARATCTTTCCGGGCCAGCTTCCACCAATGCTGCGACGCATACCAGCCCATCCCTGAAATGCCCAGAGAGTGGTTGTGCACCTTCAGGTGGGGATTGGACGGTGCGGGATGGTCGGACAGCACCACGTCCAGCCGGTGCATGGCGAGGTCGGCCAGGAGGTCGGCCATTTCACCTTCGTGGCACACGAGCCGCAGGTCGGGTGTGCCCAGCACCGGCTGGAGCAGGCGCTGGACCACCAGTTTGGGCAGGCCGTCCGCAATGCCCACCGTCAGCCGGACCGATTTGGCCTGGGCGGCGCTGCGGACCAGTTCGGGTAGCGCTTCGCCCAGCTGAAAAATCTGCTCAGCCTGGCGCAGCGCAAGGTCTCCGGCTTCGGTCAGCGCCAGGCCCCGCCCCGCGGGTTTGAGCAACTGGCATCCCAGGTCGCGTTCCAGTTCGCGCACCTGCGCGCTGATGGTCTGGACCGCCATGTTCAGCCGCGCCGCGGCGTGCGACATGCCGCCTTCCTTGGCAACCACCCAGAAGTAATACAGGTGCCGGTAGTTGAATGCGAGGCTCATCTTCAGGTTTTACGGGATTGTTATTCAAGCATTCTCTGCTTTTTCTTTCTGCATGGCGGTCCTATTCTGTATTCACCACTGCAGGTCTCCGGTCTTGTCACTGCAGATCTTCCACCTCCACGAAAGGAAAACCATGAACCGACCATTAGCTTTCCCAACTCAAACCGCAAGCCCCGGCTGGGTCGCCGGCATCGCGAAGCACAAGGTGCTGCGCAACACCTATGCCTTGTTGTCCATGACGCTGCTGTTCAGCGCCGCCATGGCCGCGCTGGGCGTCGTCTTCAAGTTGCCGGCCCCGGGGCTGATCATCACGCTGGCCGGGTATTTCGGCTTGCTGTTCCTCATCCACAAGGTGCAGAACAGCGGCTGGGCCATCCCGGCGGTGTTCGCCCTCACCGGCTTCATGGGCTATACGCTGGGCCCTGTGCTGGCCATGCACCTGGCCCTGCCGGGTGGCGCGCAGGCGATGACGCTGGCGCTTGGCACGACGGGCGTGACCTTCCTGGCCTTGTCCGGCTGGGTGCTGGCCACACGGCGCGACTTCAGCTTTATGGGCGGCTTCCTGTTCGCCGGCATGGTGATCGCGATCCTGGCCGGCCTGGCCGCGATGTTCCTGCAACTGCCCGYGCTGGCGCTGGCCGTGTCGGCCGTGGTGGCCTTGCTTTCGGCGGGAATGATCCTGTTTGAAACCAGCCGCATCGTGAACGGCGGCGAGACCAACTACGTGCTGGCCACCGTCAGCCTCTTCGTTTCGCTGTTCAACCTTTTCACCAGCCTGCTGAGCCTCTTCGGCTTCGGCGGCAGCAACGACTAATTCAAGGTCATGGAGAAACTTATGAAATGCCCTCATTGCAATGACGTCACCCTGGTCATGACGGAGCGCCGAGGCGTCGAGATCGACTACTGCCCTCAATGCCGCGGCGTATGGCTGGACCGTGGTGAGCTCGACAAGCTCATCGCGCGCGACACGGCCGCCGCACCGGCGCCGCAGCCGGCCTATCAACAAGCGGCCCGCCGTCCCGACTTCGAGGATTCCGACTACCGCCACCACAGCGGCTATGGCAGGCGCAAGCCCAAGTCATGGCTCAGCGAAATATTCGACTGAGGCAGGCAGCCCGCGCTTTCTCATCCATTTTTATTTCAGGAACACCATGAACACTTCTTTTCGTAGCACCGCCGCGACCGTGATCGCCGTGACCATCGCTTCAATGACCGTTCCCTCGCTGGCATTCGCCAAGCGCATCGGCAGCGGGGGCCGATCGATGCCGGCCGCCCGGGCCGGCAATGCCCCAACCGCCCCATCTGCTCCAGTAGCGGCCAAGGCCCCGGCACCCGTCGCCGCTCCCGCCGCCACCGCAGCGCCGGCCGCAGCGGCCGCCCCCGCAGCCCGCGGGCCTGGCTTGATGGGCACCATGGGCGCGGTCGCCGTGGGCGCGGCTGCCGGCACCCTCGCCGGCAATGCGCTGGCCGGCAGCCCCGCCTCCGACAAGGAAGCCAAGGCCAGGGACGCGGAGAAAGAAGCCCAGGAGCTGCAACACAAGGCCGACGAAGCCAAACGCAAGGCCGAAGCCGCCCGCGCCGCGGTGAAGTGACGCGTGGCTCGTGCGAGCCGCCCTCGCGGCTGCCGGCCTTCCTTAATCCTGCAAGCGCGTGGCCACCGGATGCGCATGCTCAACCGCGCACCTCGCCCAGGTGCCGCTCGGGCAGCGGCAGCTTGGGCGCCTTGTCCAGCAAGCCCAGCACCACTTGCAGCGCCATCGCCATCGCGCCGACGATGAACACGACGTCGCCGAAGGTGCGCGCCCAGCGCAGGTTCTGCAGCAGGGGCTGCTGCATGAATTCCTCGCTGCGCGCATACCACAGGCCTTCGCTGACGCTGGCGTGGAACTGGATGATCCCGATGGGCAGCAGGCTCGTGAAGATCATCAGCACCAGGCCGGCGTTGAGGCCCCAGAACGCGGTTTTCATCAATGGCGCGCTGAACCGGTAGTCCGGACGCAGGTAGCGCAGCACCAGCAGCGTGAAGCCGAGCGCCAGGAATCCGTAGACCCCGAACAGCGCGGCATGCGCGTGCACCGGCGTGGTGTTCAGCCCCTGGATGTAGTACAGCGACATCGGCGGGTTGATCATGAAGCCGAAGACACCGGCGCCCAGCATGTTCCAGAAGGCGACGGCGACGAAGCACATCATCGGCCACTTGAGGTTTTCCATCCAGGCGGCGCGCGCCTTGAGCCGCCAGTTCTCCCAGGCTTCGTGGCCCAGCACGATCAGCGGCACCACTTCGAGAGCGCTGAAGCTCGCGCCGACCGCCATCACCGGCGTGGTGGTGCCGGCGAAGTACATGTGGTGGAAGGTTCCGGGAATGCCGCCCAGCATGAACAGGGACGCCGATGCCAGGCTCGCGGCCGTGGCCATGCGTATCGAGACCAGGCCGAGCGTGGAGAAGATGAAAGCCAGCGCCGTGGTGGCGAAGACCTCGAAGAAGCCTTCCACCCAGAGATGGACCACCCACCAGCGCCAGTATTCCATGACCGACAGGTGGGTGCGCTCGCCGTAGAAAAGGCCGGCACCGTAGAACAGGCCGATGGCGCCCACCGAGGCGGTGAGCAGCGCGAGCAGGTTCTTGTCGCCGCCCTTCTTCAGAAGCGCCGGGATGACGCCGCGCAGCATCAGCACCAGCCACAGCAGGATGCCGGTGAACTTGCCGATCTGCCACAGGCGTCCCAGGTCCACGTACTCGTAGCCCTGGTGCCCGAGCCAGAAATTCCATTCGGGCGGCATCACCTGCGCGATCGCCAGGTAATTGCCGGTGAAGGAGCCCACCACGACGACGACCAGTGCCCAGAACAGCACATCCACGCCGGCCTTCTGGAACTTCGGATCCTTGCCGCCGTTGATCAGCGGCGCGAGGAACAGGCCCGCGGCCAGGAAGCCGGTGGCGATCCAGAACAAGGCGGCCTGGATGTGCCAGGTGCGGGTCAGCGAATACGGAAACCACTGCGAGACGTCGATGCCGTAGAACTGTTGCCCTTCGACGGTGTAGTGCGCGGTGAACCCGCCGACGAACACCTGGAAGATGAACAATGCCACGACCAGGAACAGGTACTTGCCCAGGCCTCGCTGCGAGGGCGTGAGCGCAAAGGTGGTCAGGGGATCGCGCGCGGCCGGTGCCGGCAGCGGCTCGTCATGGTCGCGCAGGAAGGCCCAGGCCCAGACCAGAAATCCCACGCCGGCCAGCAGCACCACGATGCTGGCGACCGACCAGACAATGTTCTCGCTGCTCGGCCGGTTGCCGATCAAGGGCTCGTGAGGCCAGTTGTTGGTGTAGGTGACTTTCTGGCCGGGACGCTCGGTCGCGGCGGCCCAGGCGGTCCAGAAGAAAAATTGCGTCATCTGCCGGCGCCGCTCGGCGCTCGGCAGCGTGTTCTCCTTCATCGCGAAGTGCTCGCGGCTTTTCTGCAGCGAGGGCGCGTCGGAGAACAACTTGTCGTAGTAGCCGGCGGTCTGGGCGATGGCCTGGACGCGGCGCTCCGACAGCTTCAGCACCTCCGCCTGGTCGACACGGTTGCCGCGGTACTCGGCCTTGAGCTGCTCGCGCAGCGCGGCTTGCGCCGGCCCGTCGAGCGCGGCGTAGGCCTTGCCGTGCAGCTGCTGCGCGGCCAGCTCCAGCCATGAGGTCAGTTCGCGGTGCAGCCAGTCGGCGGTCCAGTCCGGCGCCTGGTAGGCACCGTGGCCCCAGATGGAGCCCAGCTGCATGCCGCCCACCGACTGCCAGGCCGTCTGGCCGTCGAGGATGCCCTCACGGTCGAACAGGACCTTGCCGTCCGGGGCGGTCACCTGCGCGGGGATGGGCGGCGCCTGGCGGTAGACCTCGGTGCCGTAATAGCCCAGCAGCGAGAAGGTGACGATCAGCACGCCGATCAGCGTGAACCAGAGTTTTTTGTATGAGCCCATGGGGTTCTCCTAGGTCAAAAGTGAGGGGACGTGCTTACAGCACGCCGGCCTTGTAGACGCCGGGAACCGGCTCGCCGGTGACTTCGAGCACGCCCACCGCGCCCTTGCCGGCGCGCGACAAGGCGTGGTCCACCAGCAAATAGCTTCCAGGGTGCTGGACCTTGATCTCCACGATGGTCGCGCCGCCGGGCGCCACCAGCGTGGTCTGCACGTCGTGCTTGAGGCCCGTGAAAGATCCTTCGCTGTACACGGTGTCGAAGATCTCGCCGATGACGTGGAAAGACGAGATCTTGTTGGGGCCGCCGACGCCGAAGTAGATGCGCACGGTTTCACCCACCCTGGCCTGCAGCTTGTGGGTCTTGTTCAGCGCGCCGACTTCGCCGTTGAAGACGTAGTAGTCGGGCAGCTCATTGGCCATCTTCTCGAGGTCGGCCTCCTGGTGCCCCTTGGCGCCGTGCGGGCGGCCCGTGTACATCTCGCCCTGCATCACGTAGTACTCGCGGTCCACTTTGGGCAAGCCGTCCACGGGCTCGACCAGGATCATTCCGTACATGCCGGCCGCGATGTGCTGCGGCACCAAAGGCGTGGCGCAGTGGTACACGTACAGGCCTGGGTTGAGCGCCTTGAAGGTGAAGGCCTTCTCCTGGCCCGGAGCGACCTGCGTGTGCTCGCCGCCGCCGTGGCCGCCCGTCACCGCATGCAGGTCGATCGAATGGATCATCTTGCTGTCGCGTTTCCATGCGGTACTTCAGGGTCCTGGGCGCCCGGGACCCTACGGCGGGAGGCACCGCGGCCGGGTTGGCGGCCACGCTGACCGCGGACGGATCGGCCGCGCGCTGCGGCACGGGGGCCGGGGTGTAGAGCGCAAGCGCGGCCTGGCTGGAGTCGCTGCCGGCCAGCGCGGCGCCTTGGGCGACGGCGGGACCGCTGACCTGCAGCCGGCCTTCCATGCCGATCTGCCGGTGGCCGGGGATGGAGCAGTAGTAGGTGAAAGTGYCGGAGCGCGGAACCTTGAAGCGCAGCGTGGCCTTGCCGCTACTGCCGTTGAACTTCGGCGAGGCGACGTTCAGTTCGGGGATCACCAGGTCGTGCTCCGCGCCTTCCCCGCTTTCCAGCACGATCTCGATCGTGTCGCCCGCGTTGGCCGTGAGGGTCGGGTTCACCTGTCCCTTGTCGCCGACGAACACCATCTTGCCGTCGACGATGTTGGTGTGCAGTTCGTAGCGCCTGGTCGCGGCGGGTGTCGCCGCGCTTGAAATGGCGCCGGCTGCGGCAGCGGCATGCGCCGGGTGCGCGGCGGGCTGCGCCTGCGCGGACAAAGCCGTGGCGAGGATGCAGATGGCGGCGGCGATGGCGCCTGGGGGGAGGGTCCGTCTCATGTGGCTTTCCTTGGTCTTTTGTGCCGGTTCGGCAGTTCTGACTATGCGGGCGGTATTCCACACAAAGCTTGTCTTGGATCAACACCTTGCCAAATAGAGGAGCTTTGCGGCCTGAGCAGGCGCCGATCGCCGGCGGCTTGCCGCACCGATATATCCGGCCCGCTTGAAAGGGTATAGCCGTCGGGCAATCCGGGCATCAGCACGCCTGTGCGATGCCCGGACTGCGTGTCCGATACTCAGAAAAAAAGCGCCTTGCACTGCAACCGGTGCGATGGGGTCGCCACGCCGGCGCTACGCTTTCAGGAAGGCCAGCAGGTCCGCGTTGAGCCTGTCTTTTTGCGTGACGATCAGGCCGTGCGAGCCGCCTTCGTAGACGATCAGCTCGGAATTTTTGACCAGGGCCTTCGACAGCGCGCCTGAAATTTCGAGCGGCACGATCTGGTCGTCGCTGCCGTGCACGATCAGCGTCGGAACGCTGATCTTCTTCAGGTCCTCCCGGAAGTCGGTCTCGGAAAATGCACCGATCGCATGATAGGCGGCGAGCATTCCCGTGGCCTGTCCCTGGCGCCAGTACTCTTCCCTCACGCCCTCCGATACCTTTGCGCCCGGGCGGTTGTAGCTGTAGTAGGGCATGGACACGTCCTTGTTCCACTGGGAGCGGTCTGCCTGGACAGCGGCGCGGAAGCCGTCGAAGACCTCCACCGGTGCGCCGTGGGGATTGGTCTGCGTTCTCAGCAGGAAGGGCGTGACCGCGGCGATCAGCGCCGCTTTCGCGACACGCTTCTCGCCATGGCGGCCGATGTAGCGGGCGACTTCGCCGCCGCCCATGGAATGTCCGACGAAGGTCGCCTGCCGGAGGTCCAGCAGTTCAACCAGGGTCGCCAGGTCGTCGGCAAATGTGTTGAAGTCGTAGCCCGTGCCGGGCTGGCCCGAACGGCCGAAACCCCGCCGGTCCAGCGCGATGACGCGAAATCCCTTGTGCAGCAGGAACATCATCTGGTTTTCCCAGGCATCCGAGGACAGCGGATAGCCGTGGCTGAAAACCACGGGTGGGCCGCTGCCCCAGTCCTTGTAATAGAGGATCGTGCCGTCCTGGGTGGTGAAGGTGTTGGAGCCGAGCTTTGCTCCGGCGGTGCGAGCTTGAGCTTGAGCTTGAGCTTGAGCTTGAGCTTGAGCTTGAGCTTTGGCCTTGGCTTCAGCCAGGGTCGGCACAGCGGCCAGGCCGGCGGCGGCTACGCCGGCTGCACCGAGCATGAGACTGCGGCGCGCAACACGTGTGGGCTCCGCGGCCTGGTTTTGATGAGGAAAGTTGCGGGTCATTTTTTCGTTCTGTGAGATTGGGATGGAAGGGAAAAGGCGTGGCGCTTAAAAGCCAAGGCGGCGAAGGTCGTCCGCGTCAAGCGACTGGCCGCTGCGGTTCCTGACGCTGGGGCGGTCCGCCACCCTGGCGCGCCATGCCTGGAGTGCTGTGTGGTCCCTGGAAACGGGAATCCCGGCGACATCGGCAAAAAGCAGGCCCGCGAACAGCGTGATGTCGGCCATCGAAAAGTCCTCGCCGGCGACATAGGGTGTGGCCGCGAGCACCTGGTCGAAATACGCCAGGCCCGACTCCGCTTTGGCGCGCTCGCGCCCGGCCCATTCGCCGCGATGCGCCCAGTCCGGGCTCTTGAACGGAAGGAGGCCGGCGCCAAGGCCGGGCGTCCCATGGTGGAAGTAGATGCCGATCGGATCGAGCACCATGGCCTCCGCGCGCCGTTGCATCATGTGGATCACGCCCTTTTCCCGGGGCGTCCTGCCCGTGAGCGTCGGGGCGCCATCCAGGTTGTCGAGGTACTCCGTGATCGCGGTGCTTTCGGACAGGTACAGGCCGTCATCGAGCTGGAGTACCGGGAGAACGCCGAGCGGATTTTTGGCCAGAAAACTTTCCTGCTTGTGTTCGGCGCTGATGAGGCTGACTTTTTCAAATTCAAGCTGGCCGTCCAGATGCTTTTCGGCCAGAACGATGCGGATGCGCGCGGGATTTGGGGTGCCAGGGTTGTCGAATAATTTCATGTGAGCTTTCAATAACTACCAAGTGGTAGATAGGTTAAAATGACGGATTTACCGATAGGGATAATCTTGAACGAGGTGTTATCTACCTATCGATAGGTAGAATTTTAGGATCTCGCCGTCTTTGGCGTCAAGCTTTTTTTAAAAGGAACGGGACATGGCTTCTTCAGCGATCGATACCAAGGAAGGCATCATGGYGGCCGCCCGCCTGATGGTGCAAGCCAGGGGATACAACGCCCTGAGCTTCCGTGAACTGGCCAAAGAGGTCGGCATCAAGAGCGCCAGCATTCACTACCACTTTCCGACCAAGGACGACCTGGCCGTGGCCCTCGCTCGGCGTTACACCGAAGACCTCGTCCTGCACCTGCAGAGCCTGGTGAGCAAGAGCAAGGACACCCACGAGCGGATGACGGGATACGCCGAAGTTTTTCGGGGCGCCCTGCTTAAAAGCAACCGGATGTGTTTGTGCGGGATGCTGGCCGCCGAGCGTGATGACCTCTCGCCTGAAGTACAAGCGGAGGTCGAGAAGTTCAACGCGGCCAATGTCGCCTGGCTTTCCGAGGTACTGGCGGCCCACGATTCGCTACAGAGCCCCGACGCGATTGAGCGTCGGGCGTTTGCCATCTTGTCCGCGGTGGAGGGTGCCCAACTGGTCGCCCGTGGTTGCGGTGATGTGCGCGTCTACGACAGAACCATCGACGCTTACCGGTCCGCAGGCTTGATGCCTTGAAGGGCGCCCGCATTCACACGTCAACCGCCTTGCCGCTGCTGCTCCCTCTCCGCCAGCAGGTCGACAAAAGCACGGACCTTCGCGGGGCGAAAGCGCGCGGCCGGAAACACCGCATGGATGCCGCCCGAAGGCAGAAGCCACTGCGGCAGCACCTGGATGAGGCGGCCGGCCGCCAGGTCGTTTGCCACCGCATAGTCCGGCAGCACTGAAAGCCCCGCACCCTGGCACACGGCTTCGCGCACGGCGAGTGTGGCGTCCAGAAAAATCGAGGCCTGCACGTGCACGGCCTGGCGCTCGGTCTCGTTGCGCGAAAAATTCCAGGTCAGGTGGTCGCGCAAGGCGGTGTTGGCGATGAAGGGCAGGCCGGCGATGTCTTGCGGAGCGGTGAGCCGCGCCACTTGCGGCTTCATGGCTGGTGACGCGACAAGCAATTGCCGGAAGGAGCCGATTTTTCGCGCCTGCAGGCTGGTCTCGGCCAGCCAGCCGACACGGATCGCCAGTTCGAAGTTGCCCGACATCAGGTCCAGCGTCTGGTCGCTCAGGACGGCATCGACCTTGCACGCGGGATAGCGCTGGGTAAAGGCGGCGATGGCGGGCACCACGATGCCGACGCCATAGTCAAAGGGGGCGGTGAGCCGCAGCATGCCGGACGGCTCCGCCGAGGTTTCGGCCAGGTCGTCGAAGGCATCGCCGGCCTCGCGCAGGATCAGCGCGCAGCGCAGGTAAAAAGCCTGGCCCAGTTCGGTGGTCTGCACCTTGCGTGTGGTCCGCACCAGCAGCGACGTCCGGAACTCACGCTCCAGCCGGGCCACCTGCTGGCTGACCACCGCCTTGGTAATCCCCAGGCGGTCCGCCGCCGCCGTGAAGGAGCCGGTTTCCACCACCGCCGCGAAGTAGGCCAGGCGCCTCAGGTTGCCCAGCCCGCCAAGGCCGCCTTCGTCTTGATTGTTTGCTTTAAACATACATTGTGTTTATCAGAGATGTCTTTAACAGTCAATGCATAGTGCCTACGATCACAGCCAGTGAGCAAAGAACGCAAAGAACACCCGGCAAAAAACTCCAAAGAACCCATGACCAAAACCCTCTATTACCTGTTCGATCCGCTGTGCGGCTGGTGCTACGGCGCCATACCGGCGCTCTCGGCCTTGAGCGAAGTTCCCTCTGTCAATATCGAACTGCTGCCCACCGGGCTTTTCGCCGGCGAGGGCGCAAG
Source organism: Polaromonas sp. P1_G2 (assembly GCF_056405515.1). Taxonomy (NCBI): domain Bacteria; kingdom Pseudomonadati; phylum Pseudomonadota; class Betaproteobacteria; order Burkholderiales; family Comamonadaceae; genus Polaromonas; species Polaromonas sp. P1_G2. The sequence goes on along the minus strand of NZ_JBFUBY010000007.1, from coordinate 15,512 downwards.
GCCTATGAATGCCGACTTCGCCGCCTATGCCTGGTCCAACGACCAGCGCATCGAGCGCCTGACGGGCCAACGCTTCAGCGAGCAGTATCGCGAGCGGGTTCTCGGTGACCGCCAGCGGCTGTTTGACAGCGGCCCCGCCACGCTGGCGCTGACGGCCGTGTTTTTGACGGCACCGGCCCGGGAGCTGGAAGCCCTCAAGGCGATCCAGACTGCGCGCTACGTGGATGGCCAGGACACGACCTCGCTGGAAACGCTGGCCGGCGTTCTGCGCGGGCTCGGCCTTGAACAGGCCGCCGTACTGGTGGCGCGACCCGATGAGGATCTTCTCTCGGCCAACCAGTCCCGCATGGATCGTGGGCAGGCCTTGATGTGGGAGTTCGGCGCGCGTGGCGTGCCCACCCTGGTGGCCGAATCCGGCGCGAAGCGCTGGGTTGTGAACCACGGCGATTTTTATTCCAACCCGAGCGCGCTGGCCGGCGAGCTCGAGGCGGCCTGAGCCCGGGGCAGCCCCATCCCCGCAGTCCCTTTTGAGTTAACTGTTAGAGAAGAAAGAAGGAAAAAACCATGACAACACGAAGAGAAGCAATCAAAACTGTAGCCGGCGCGGCTGTCGCGACGGCCATCCTAGGAGTGAAAGACGCTATGGCTGCCAATACCCAACTGACCTGGAAACATTTCTCCGCCGGCGAACACGGATTTTTCCGTGCCCCGGTACTGATCTCCGGCGACCGCGAGGCCGTCCTGATCGACGGAGGCTTCACGCTTCCCGACGGCAAGGCCCTGGCCGAGGCCATCAAGGCCACCGGCAAAAAGCTGACGACGATTTACATCAGCCAGAGCGATCCTGACTACTACTTCAGCCTCGCGCCCATCAAGGCGGCGTTTCCCGACGCCAAGGTGATCGCGGCACCGGCCACGATCGCGGCCATCAAGGGCAACGTGGAAAAGAAGCTGGCGACCTGGGGCCCGCAGCTCAAGGAGAACGGCCCACAGGCGCTGGCGGACATCGTGATGCCTGAAGCCTTTGACGGCCGCAGCCTCACCCTGGAAGGCCAGGCCATCGAGATCGTCGATGCCGACGGCCTGGCCAACCGCCGCTACATCTGGGTGCCTTCGCTGAACGCCATCTTCGGCGGCGTGCTGCTGTTCTCCGGCGTCCATGTGTGGACCGCCGACACACAGGGCGCCGAGGCCCGCGCCGCATGGGTGAAGACGCTTGACGCCATGGCCGCGCGCAAACCCGCCGTGGTGGTTCCCGGCCACATGGCGGTCACGGCGGCGGTGGATGCCAGCGCGATCCAATACACCCGCGACTACCTCGTGGCTTTCGAGGAAGTGCTGGCCAAGTCCGCCGACAGCGGCGCCCTCATCGCGGCCATGACCCGGCGCTACCCGAACGCCGGCATGGGCGTGGCGTTGCAGATCGGCGCCAAGGTCGCCAAGGGCGAGATGAAATGGGGCTGAAGCCATGATGTCGAATCTCGACATCGTCAGCGTCCACTACGCGGCCTCGGCTGAGGGCAACATCGACAAGATGATGGCCCATGTCTCGCCCCAGGTGCGCTGGACCGAGATGGCGGGCTTTCCCTGCGCGGGCACCTGGGTCGGGCCGCAAGCGGTGGCCGACAACGTCTTTGCCGTGCTGGGCCGGGACTGGATCGGCTATCGTTTCGAACTGCAAAACCTCATCGACGCCGGTGAGCACATCATCGGTGTGGGCAGCTACCACGGCACTTACCGCGCCACGGGAAAGAACATGCAGGCCCGCGTGGCCCACGTCTGGCAGCTGCGGGACGGCAAGGTCGTGGCCTTCGAGCAGTTCACGGACACGCTGCTGGTTCACCGGGCGATGGCTGAGGCCGATAAGGCCGGTTGAGCCATCTCAGGGCGGTCTCCGGATTTCAGGTTTCCGAAAGCGTTATCCGGAGCGAGCCGCAGAGTTCTTCGCCCGGCTCCAGTATCCGCAGGCCGGTGCCCGGGATGCCGGCCGCGGCAAGGTTGAAGCCGTTCGCGACGTGGCTGGTGGGTTCGACACAGACATAGCGCCCCGTGGCAGGGCGGTGAACCACCAGGTGCTCGAAGAGGGGCTCCGCACTCAGGCGGATACACACGCCCGTGCGATAGCGAAGCTCGAGGGCCTGGCCCCAGCGGCCGAGGTAGGCATCCCGGGCTTGCGCATCCAGCCGCACGGGCGACTCCCAGTCGGACGGGAGGGCCTGGGCGCGGCCGGCCGTCACGAATTGCCCGTCATGCGGCCATCGTTCACGCGCCGTGTGGTGCAGGGAAACCGCTTCCTCGCAACCGAAGTAGGGGTGCCATCCCAGGCCGGCCGGCATTGCCGTGCCGCCCATGTTCCGCACGGCCATTTCAAGTTTCAGTTCGTTGGCCGACACGCTAAAGCATTGCCTGGCGTGGAAGGTCCATGGCCACGCGGGCCCGGCTTGGGAGAGTGTTTCCAGGACAACTTCAGAGCCGGTCGCGCTGCGCTGCCGCCACGGCAGCAGGTGCGCGCCGCCGTGCAAGGTATGGGGCAGCGCGTCGGGGTGCGGCTCCAGCGTGTAGTCGGCGCCGCGAAACTGCAGGCGCCCATTCGCAATCCGGTTGCTGTAGGGGACGAGCGGGTAGGCGCCCGCCTTGGGCCAGTGAACGCCCTGCAGGCCCGTGGTCATGGGCACCACCACGTCGAACAGCTCGCCTGAGGGTCGGCGCCATTGCAGGCGCGACAAGCGCCCGCCGGCCGCCGCGTCGAAGCTCGCGCTCAACTGCCCGGACCGGATTTCACAGCGCTCGGCGCCAACCGTCATGGGCTGGCCTACGCGCTGAACTGCCGGTCAAAGGCCCGCAAATCCCTGGCGGCCCTTGCGATCTCCGCCATGCGCGAAGCCGGCGACGCGCTCAGCAGCGGAAGATGCGGGCCCATGTCCGAGATTCCCGAGAGGCTGACGGCATCGTGCAGGACGCGGATCAGCGAAATCTCGTCGCGCAGTGTCTCCAGCGGCATGAAGCGTTCGTAAATCCGTCCGGCCGCAACGCTGTCGGCGGACTACCGCGTACTTCACCACCAGCACCTGCCCGCCGTCCACGAGTTTTCCCAGCGCCTCGATGCCTATGCTTCGTTCGTTCTTGAGATAGAGCGTGACCGGCATGCCGAGGAGGTCGACCACCCTGGAGATGCCGTCCGCGAAGCCTTCCGGCGTCACCACGTTTTCCGTCGGCAGCACCATGGCCGTCCTGTAGTTCGTGCGGCGAAGAATGCGCGCCTGGTCCGTCATCTTTCCGAAGTCGGGCCCTATCGCCGGGATCACCCGGGTGGCATCGGATGTGCACTCGRCCAGCATCGCCAGCAAGGCTTCGTATTCGTGCAGGGACACGTGGTACAGGTTGGCATTGCCGCCATACAGCAGCGTGCGCAAGCCGCCATGTTCAATATGCCGGATCAGCGCACGGTTCTGTTCCACGTCTAGCGACAAGTCCGCTTTCCGGGCCAGGGGAGGGACGGCGAGGACCGAGTCGGCGAACTCATGCCAGGTGATGGGCGAAATGTTCATGGCGCTAAAAGTTGTTATGCAAATATAAAATTGTATGACATGTATTCGAGTGAATCGCCAGTTTTTCGCTGAAAACATCCAGAAACTCGGGTTTACGCTGATCAAATTTGATATACAACTTAAATGCTGTATGACAGAATCCGCTTCCATGGCCGGCCCGCCACGTCGTTTGCGCGTCAAAAAGATGGGGCTCCGGCGCGGCTTTTCTAATGAACAGGAGACATGACATGTGGCAAAGAGTGGCTGGCAAGGCAGTTCTGGTTGTGGCAAGCGCGCTGGCGGTGGCCGGTGTGCAGGCCCGCGATTTTCGCGGGGCGATCGTCCACCCCGTCGACTATCCGGCCTCCCTGGCCATGAAACACATGGGGGAGCAGATCTCCGCCGCGACCAAGGGCAAGTACGGCGTCAAGGTGTACGGCAGCAGCACGCTGGGCTCCGCGAAGGATGCGATCGAGCAGGTCAAGATCGGCGCCATCGACATGACATGGATCAGCGCGTCCGACATGAACCAGATGCTGCCCGAGACCGTGATCCCCAACCTGCCCTTTGTCTTTCGCGACATCCAGCATTTCCGCAAGGTGATGTACGGCCCGGTGGGCGATGAGCTGCTGGCATCGTTCGAAAAGGTCGGATTTGTCGCGCTGTCCACTTACGAAGCGGGATCCCGCTCGTTCTACGCCAAAAAGCCGATACGCACGCCCGCCGACCTGAAAGGCATGAAGGTGCGCGTGCAGCCGGCCGACATGTGGCTCACGATGATGCAGGCTATGGGGGCCAGCCCCATGCCGCTGCCTTACGCGGAGCTCTACACGGGACTGAAAACCGGGCTGGTCGACGCGGCGGAAAACAACTATCCGTCCTATGAGACGGCCAAGCACTTCGAGGCCGCGCCTGTTTTCAGCGAGACGCAACACGTCATGGTTCCCGAGATGCTGATCTTCTCCAAAAAGATCTGGGACACGCTGTCCAAAGAGGACCAGGCCGTCGTCCGCAAGGCGGCCAAGGATTCGGTGCCCTTTTATGTGCAGCTGTGGACGGCCAAGATGGACGAATCGAAGAAGTCGCTGAAGAAGAGCGGCGTCACCTTCGTGGAGCCCGCGGACATCGACCACAAGGCCTTCGTCGCCACGCAGCGGGCCGTCTGGGACAAATACGCCAACACCCCTGAGCTCAAGGCGCTGCTCGAGAAAATCGTCAACACGAAGTAAAGCCCGGTCGGCAACCCGGCATCGCAGCCGGCCTCGCACCTTTCCCGCGACCCGTCGCGCATCTCCAAAAAGTTTCCCTATGAAGTGGCTTTCCATTGTCAACGCGAGGCTCTCACGCTGGGCTTTGTACTTCGCGATCGCGTGCCTGTTCGGCATCGTCGCGACGGTCCTCGGATCGGTTATCTGGCGTTACGGCCTGAACGACGCACCCGCCTGGTCCGAGCAGATCGCCCTGCTGCTGGTCATCAACGTCGCCTTGTTCGGCGCCGCCGCCGGCATCCGGGACGAGGGCCACATCGGCATGGAGTCCCTGGTCGGCCTGCTGCCCAAACCGGTGCAGTACTGGGTCGGCCATTTCAACGGCGCGCTGACCATCGCCTTCGGCACCGCGCTGATCTGGGGAGGCTTCCAGATGGCGGTATCGGTCTTTCCCAACAAGATCACCGCGATCGGGATCACGGAGTCGTGGCGCTACATTCCCTGCGTCTTCGCCGGCGTGCTCGTGATCCTGTTCTCGATAGAGCACCTGATGGCATCGGCGACCCACCAGGAGGTGATCCCGTCATGGCACTGACCGTACTTTGCGTGACCTTCGTGCTCTTCCTCGTGCTGGGCATGCCCGTCGCGGTCGCCATTGCCCTGAGCTGCCTGTCGGCGTTCTGGGTCGAAGGCTTCCCCCTGGAACTGGCGATCCAGAACATGATCTCCGGCATGAACGTGTTCTCCTTCCTGGCGATCCCGTTCTTCATCTTCTCCGGTGAACTGATGCTCCACGGCGGCATCGCCGAGAAGATCGTGACCTTCGCGCGCAACATGGTCGGCCACTGGCGCGGCGGGCTCGGCATGTCGAACGTCGTGGCATGCACCATCTTCGGCGGCGTCTCGGGGTCTCCCACGGCCGACGTCTCCGCCATGGGCGGCGTGATGATCCCCATGATGAAGAAGGAGGGCTACAGCGCCGACTATGCGGTCAATGTGACCACCCACGCATCGCTGGCGGGCGCCCTGATGCCGACCTCGCACAACATGATCATTTATGCCTTCGCCGCTTCCAGCACCACCGGCATGCTGGCCGGCCCGAATGTCATGAGCAAGGGCGTGTCCATCGGCGACCTGATGTTCGCCGGCCTGCTGCCGGTCATCGTGCTCATGGCCTGCATGCTGCTGGCGGCCTACTGGGTGGCGCGCAGAAAAGGTTTCCCGATTCGCGCGGATGGGTCGTCGGCGCTCGACAAGTTTCCCGGATGGAGGGCGGTGTGGACCTCGTTTGTCGCCGCCATGCCCGGCATGTTCGTGATCGCCATCATCCTCGGCTGCATCCTGCTCGGCATCACGACCGCCACGGAAGCCGCGGGAATCGCCGTGACCTATTCACTGCTGCTGACGCTGCTCGTTTACCGCTCGATGTCCTGGCACACCCTGATGAAGGCGGCGGCAAAGGCGGCCAAGACCACCGGCGTGATCCTGCTGCTGATCGGCGTGAGCACGATGCTGCAGTACATCATGGTCATCCTGGAGATCCCGGACAAGACGGCGCAGATGCTGCTGAGCACCACGACCAATCCTTACGTGATGTTTTTCCTGATCAACCTGCTGCTGTTCCTGCTGGGCACCTTCATGGACATGGCGGCGACCATCCTGATCTGCACGCCCCTGTTCCTGCCGATCGCGCTGCAGATGGGAATGGGGCCGGTGCAGTTCGGCGTGGTCATGCTGCTCAATTGCGCGCTGGGCCTGAACACGCCGCCCGTGGGCGGGACACAGTTTGTCGGCTGCGCCATCGGCGGGGTCTCCATCGAGCAGGTCATGAAGACCATCCTGCCTTTCTATGGAGCGCTGTTCGCGGTCATGGCCGTTGTGACCTATGTCCCGTGGTTCTCCACCTGGATTCCCTCGCTCATCAAGGGCGCGCCGGTCTACTGAGCCCGTATCGGAACACAATCCCGGATCCGCTTCACATAAACACCCGCACATCCCATGAAGATCACACAAGTCGACACGATCCTGGCGGCCGGCTACCCGAACATCGTCTGGGTCCAGATCCATACGGACACCGGCCTTGTCGGCCTGGGAGAAACTTTCCGCGGCGCGCAGGCGGTGCAGGCGCAGATCCACGAACTGACGGCGCCCTACCTGCTGGGGAAGGACCCGCTGGCGATCGAGGCCCACAACCACCACCTCCTGCACGGCTACATCGGGTTTTCCGGCAGCGGTGTCGAAACCCGGGCCGCCTCCGCCGTCGACATCGCCCTCTGGGACCTRCTGGGGCAGGAAACCGGGCAGCCCCTGTACCAATTGCTCGGCGGCGTGGTCCGCGAGCAGGTGCCCGTCTACAACACCTGCGCCGGCTACACCTACAACAAGGCCAGCCAGCGCCGCGTGGTCACGGGGGGGACGGCCGAGCTTCCCGCGGAAGGGCCCTACGAAGACCAGGAGGCCTTCGTCAAGCGCCCCGCGCAGCTGGCCGAAAGCCTGCTCTCGGAAGGCTACAAGGCCATGAAGATCTGGCCTTTCGACCCCTTTGCGCTGGCCAGCCGGGGGCAGGCGATTTCAGCGAAAGACCTGGAAACCGCGCTCCATCCGTTCCGGGAGATCCGGCGCGCAGTGGGTGATGAAATGGACATCATGGTCGAGTTCCACTCGATGTGGAACCTGCCCATGGCGGTCCGCATCGCGCATGCCCTGGAGGAGTTCAAGCCCTACTGGGCTGAAGACCCGATCCAGATGAGCAACCTGGACACCATCGCCGAGTACCGTTCGCGCACCCGCATCCCGGTCTGCGCGAGCGAGACCCTGGCCACGCGCCAGCCTTTCATCCAGCTGCTGAAGAACAACGCGGTGGACTACGTGATGCTGGACCTCAGCTGGGTCGGCGGCATTTCGGAGGCCAAGAAGATCGCGGCGCTGGCCCAGGCTTTCCACAAGCCGGTGGCGCCGCACGACTGCACCGGCCCCGTCGTGCTGGCCGCGTCCCTGCACGTCGCGATGAGTACGCCCAACRTCGTCCTGCAGGAGGTGGTGCGCGCCTATTTGTCCGGCTGGTACCGCGACCTCGTGACCGAGCTGCCCCTTGTCCGCGACGGGTTCGCCACATTGCCCGCAAGGCCCGGCCTGGGAACACGGCTGTCCCCGGCATTGCTGCAACGCCCCGACGTGACGGTCCGCAGCAGTGTCCTCTGACGGCATTTTCCGCAGCGCCGGCCGACTGGGCGTTACCATGCAAGCACCCCTTCCTGCCCCTCTCATGCTTACCCAGGGAATGCCCTAAATGGTCACCTCCACCACCGAAAAAAAAGCGCCCCTGGCGCCAGGCGCCGTCGCAGCGCCCAGGCTCATGGCGGCTTCCTTGCTCGACGACGGAAGTTCCGCGTCGCTGCCCGACCAGATCTACGCCCGCATGGTGGAGGCGATCCTGCGCGGCGACTTTGCCGATTCGCGCCGCTTGCCGGCCGAAAGCGAGCTGGCCACGCAGTTCGGCGTGTCCCGGCCGACCGTGCGCGTGGCGCTGTCGCGGTTGCGTGCGGACGGCATCATCGAATCCAGGCGCGGCTCGGGCAGCCAGGTGCTGCGCGCCCCCGGGTCCCCGGTGTCGACCCTGCCGCCCATCCGGAACCTGGCCGACATCGAGCGCTACTACGAGTTCCGAACCTGTGTGGAAGCCGGCGCGGCGGCGGCGGCCGYGGAGTTCCGCGATGCGGACGACCTGCAGGCCATAGCGGCGGGCTTCGATGCCCAGAACGCCGCCATGGAGCAGGGCCTGCCCGGGATAGAGGAAGACGTCATCTTTCACATGGCCATCGCCCGGGCTTCGCACAACCCGTTTTTTGTGAACGCGGTCCGCAACGGCGTCGCGCCCATCCGGCAATTCATGGAACTGGCCCGCAACGTGTCGGTGAAAAAAAGCATCGAACGGGTTCGCATCCTCCAGGCCGAACACGAAGCCATCATCGACGCCATCAGGCGCCGTTCGCCCGTTGACGCGGCCGAAACGACGCGCCTGCACATCCTGAACGCAAAGCGGCGCATTTTCGAGGGAACGCCGCTGCCCTGACCCGCATCCCGCTCCTGGAGTTTCCATGACCGTCCGCAGCATCCTCATCGCGCTCCCTCTTGCCTGCATGGGCGCCTTTCTCGCCACGCCGGCGTCGGCGCAGGCCTTCCCGTCGCACCCGGTAAAACTCGTGGTGCCCGTGCCGCCGGGCGGCGCCAGCGACCTTGTGGGCCGCATGCTGGCGAACGCGGCCTCCCAGGACCTCGGCCAGCCCGTGGTGGTGGACAACCGTGCCGGCGCGGCGGGCAGCGTGGGCACGGCATCGGCCCTGAAATCGCCGGCGGACGGCTACACGCTGGTCCAGTGCAGCATCGGCAGCTGCGCCATCAACCCCAGCCTGTACAAGAATGTTGGCTACGACCTGTTCAAGGACATGGCGCCCGTCATCCTGGTCGGCGCATCCATCAACGTGCTGACCGTCGGCAACGACACCGGCATCAAGTCCGTCAAGGAACTTCTGGAGCAGGCCAGGCGCAAGCCGATGTCCTATGCCTCATCCGGGGTTGGCGCCTCCAACCACCTGAGCGGCGAACTGCTCAAGAAGATGGCCGCGGTCAGCTTGACGCATGTGCCCTACAAAGGCTCCGGGCCGGCCATCACCGACCTGATCGGCGGCCATGTGCAGATGTTCTTCGACAACGAGCCCTCCATCCTGCCCTTCATCAAGCAGGGCAAGGTGCGCGCGCTGGCCGTGACGGGCAAGGCCCGCTCCCCGAACCTGCCGGACGTGCCCACCATGGAAGAACTCGGCTACGCCGGCTTCGTCATCGAGCCCTGGTATGCCTTCGCCGCGCCGGCCGGAACGCCCGAGCCGGTGATACGCCGGCTGAACACCGCTTTCAACCGGGCGCTGGAACAGGCCGAGGTGGTGCGGCAGCTGCGCGGCATGGGCATCACACCCGCCGGCGGAACGCCCGAACTGCTGGGCCGGCACATCGAGGTGGAGTACAAACGCTGGGCCGAATTGATCCGCTCCCAGGGAATCAAGGGGGATTGAGCGGCGCAGCGTCACCGGCCTTCCGGCAGCTTCGCAATCACCTTGATCTCGAACTGGAAACCATAAAGCCAGGTCACGCCAACGGCGGTCAGCGTGGGATGCGGCGCCTGGCCCCAGTAGTCCGGCACCACCTTCCAGATAGTCTCGAAGGTCGATTGCGGGTCCACCATGAACACGGTGACATCCACGACGTCGTCGAAGCTGGATCCCGCGGCTTTCAGGATGGCGTTCAAGTTGTCGAACGCCAGCCGCACCTGCGCCTGCAGGTCGGGCTCGGGCGAGCCGTCCTCGCGGCTACCGACCTGGCCCGACACGAACAGGAAGCCGTTGGACTTCAGCGCCGGTGAATAACGGTTGCGTTCATAAAGTGCCCGGCGCCCGGGCGGAAACACCACGTCACGTTGTGCCATCTCAATCTCCTTCATGCAAAAAATCAGGCCAAGCCGGCCCGGGGTTGACGATGAAGAGACTGTAGGCCGCCGGGTCTTTCAGATAAACAGGCAAGCCTGTCCATCACTGTTCGTAGAATCCAAACAATCGACAACTATGGGATAGAGATGGACCGTTTCGATGCCATGCAGGCCTTCGCCCGCGTCGTGGAAGCGGGCAGCTTCACCCGGGCGGCCGAGACGCTGCACATGAGCAAGACCAGCGTGACGCAGCTGGTGCAGCAGCTGGAGGCACGGCTGCGTGTGAAACTGCTCAACCGCACCACACGCCAGGTCAAGGTCACTGCCGATGGCGCGGCCTACTATGAACGCGTGTTGCGCGTGCTGGCCGACGTGGACGATGCCGAGACCAGCCTGTCCGGCGCCTCAGCCTCGCCTCGGGGCCGGCTGCGGGTCGACGTGCCCAGCCCCCTGGCCCGCCTGATCCTGGTGCCGGCCCTGCCGGCCTTCCACGCGCGCTACCCCGAGATCCAGCTCGACATGGGCGTCAGCGACCGCATGGTGGACGTGATCGCCGACAACGTCGACTGCGTGGTGCGCGGCGGCGAACTGAGTGACCAGTCGCTGGTGGCCCGCAAAGTGGGCGACCTGCAGCTCGGGGTTTACGCCGCACCGGACTACCTGGCGCGCGCCGGCACGCCCGCGCACCCGCGGGAGCTTGAGGACACGGAGCACCGCATCGTCGGCTTTCTGTGGGCGCGCACCGGCAAGGCCTTTCCCTACGCCATGCACAAGGGCGGCGAGAGCCTCAAGGTGCAGGGCCGCCACCTGTTCGCCTTCGACGACGGCAACGCCTACCTCGCGGCCGGCCTGGCGGGCCTGGGCATCCTGTGGCTGCCGGACTATATGGCCAGGGAGCATGTGCTTCGCGGCGAGCTGCGGCCCTTGTTCGGGGACTGGCGCCTGGATCCCATGCCCCTGTATGTGGCCTTCCCGCCAAACCGGCATGTCAGCGCCAAGCTGCGGGTGTTCATCGAGTGGGTGGCCGAACTGATGGCGCGGCATGCGCCCGTCGCCGGCCCGCCGGTTGGCAAGACACGGGCACCTCGTTAAATCAAATCATTCATTCAAGGAGCTTTCGATGGACATTCTTCGCCAAGCCCTGCTGCATATTCGCTCGGGGCGCTGGGATGAGGCGCACACCCTCGTGCAAAGTGATGAATCTCAGACGGCCGCCTGGCTGCACGGCATCCTGCATGTCCAGGAGGGCGACCTTGGGAACGCCGAATACTGGTACGGCCAGGGTGGGCGGGATTTCAGCCGCCGCGGCACGCTTGAGGAAGAGCTGGAGCGCTTTGAGGCGGAGCTGCCCTGAGCGCTGGGCCAACAGCTGTGGCGCGCTAGCGGCGAACCAGCAGCTTCTTTATCTCCCACTGCGCGCCCGCATCGAGTTCCCGCAGGTAGCGGACCTCGCCGCCGCACTGCACGGCCACCGGCACGCCGGCTTCGAAGAGCAGGCGGTTGCCGGGCAGGCGTGGCACTTTGTCGCCCGGCGTCAGGATGCCGGCGAGGTTCAAGGGGTCGACGGCCGAGATGGCGACGCGCTCGCCTCCCGGCTCCTTCGCAATCCTGCGCAGGGCCGTGGCGGCTTCCGGCAGCGCGAACTGCTCGCCCGAAAAGCCGCTGACAAATCGGCCCCCGCGCACCTCGCCGCGCGCCTCCAGCCGGCGCAGCACGTAGAACAGTTCGCGCCACGGCGGCAGCCCGTCCTCGCGTTCCAGCAGCTTGCGGAACACCACACCGTAGCGGCGCAGCAGCACGCGCGCGATGTGCTCCACATGCGGTTCGGCCAGCGCGCCCGGCGCGGCTTCCACCGGCCGGGGCCGCCGCGTCAGCGACCAGCGACCCGCATCTTCCATCGGGTCCAGTGCGCCGGGCCTGCGCCGCAGCTTGTTGCGTTTGTCTTCCGGCATCACCAGCGCGCGCAGCCCGGCGAATGAATCAGACGTGGCCAGGCCGTGCGCGACCAGCTCGGCCAGTGCCTGTTCGGCCTGGGTGCCCAGCAATCGCGCGTCATGCCGCAAGTCCGCAAAAAAGCTGGCCCCGTGTGTGCGCAACACTTCGAGCACCTGGCGCGCGGCGCTGGACAGCACCGGCTCAGCGCCCGCCGTGCCATCGCTTGCCGCCGCCGCGCCGGCCGCCTGCTGCCAGTGGGGCAGGGCGTCGCGCTCGCACAGCAGCACCGGCGTGCCGCGCACAGGCCCCGTCTTGCGGCCCGCCGCATCGCCGGCGTCCACCGGCCGCCACCAGGCCACGCGGCCCACGGCGCAAAGCTTGTCCAGCATGGCGGGCTGGTAGTGGCTGACGCGCGCCGCCAGCAGTTCCTCTTCCCAGGCCGCGGCCGGCGCCGCATAACCTTCAAGCTGGCGCAGCACCTCGGCCAGCCCGCCTTCGCCTTCGCGGCGCTCGTCGCTTTCGCCACCTTCTCCGCCACCCTCGCTGCTGCCCAGTTGATGCCAGCGGAACAGGAAACGCATGAACTGCGCCGGCGGCACCGGCTGGAACTCGGCGCGCAGTTTCTCGCGTGTGCCGCGGTGTATGCGCGCCAGCAGGCGCCGGTCGCACCACTCCTGCGCGCCGGCGGCGGTGAAGGCGCCGCGCATCACCGCGCCTTCGGCTTCGAGCTGTAGCAAGGCCGGCAGAACGGCGTCGGCGCTCATCTCGAGCGGCGCGCCCAGTGCCTGCGCCGTCACGGGGCCCAGCAGGTCCAGGCGTCCACGCAGGATCTCGCGCAGCGCCGCATCGGCTTCGGGCTGCGCGCTTGAGGTCGGTGTGATGGCTGGCGACAGCGCCGCGTCCGGGAAGACGGCGCGGAACTCGTGCAGGCGTTCCGCCGCGACGTAGATTTGTCCACCCGCCGGAAGGCCGAGCCGGCCGATGCGCTGCTGCTGTGCAAGTGATGCAATGAACTCGGGAAACGGCGCTTCATCGATGGTGAGGAAGCCATGCACCACCAGCGCATCGTGCAGCTCGTCGGCGCTGCGGATGTCGGGCTTGGCGTCCTCGCGGACCTGCGCGATCACCTGCGGGTCGAGCTTGCCCATGTCTTCGGCCGTCTGCGGGTCCATCAGCGGCCGGGTGCTGACCGCCTTGGTGCGCCGCTCCTCCGCCGCGCCGCCGTCCAGGAAGGCATAGGGCCGGGCGTTCAGGATGGCATGCGCCAGCGGGGAGGGCGTGGCCAGGTCGCGCGTGCTGATGTGCACCTCGCCGGCCTCGATGCCGGCCAGCAGCCGCACAAAACCGTCGGCGTCCATGGTCTCGTTCAGGCAGTCGTGCAGCGTCTGCGCCACCAGCGGGTGCTCGGGAATCTCGCGTTCACCGACCAGGTTCTCGGCGCAGGCGAGCTGGTCCGGGAACACCACCGTCAGCAGGTCTTCCGCGTCGGAGCGCTGGAACTGCGGCGGCACCTTGCGGCCGCCGTTCATGCGGCGCACCGCGAGCGAGGCGGTGGCATTCCAGCGCCAGCGCGTGCCGAACATGGGCGCGTCCAGCAGCGCCTGCACCAGCACCTCGCGCGCGCTGGCCGTCTTCAGGTAGTGCCGCAGTTCTTCCAGCGCGAAGCTGTGCGTGGGCCCCAGCGACAGCACGATGCTGTCCTCCAGCGCGCTGGCCTGCAGCTCGAAGTTGAACTTGCGGCACATGCGTTTGCGCAGCGCCAGGCCCCAGGCCTTGTTGATGCGTGAACCGTAAGGCGAATGGATCACCAGGTGGGTGTCGCCCACCTCGTCGAAGAAGCGCTCGAACACGATGTGGCGCCGGCTGGGCAACACGCCGAGCGCGGCCTTCGAGGCCGCCAGGTAGAGCGCGAGCTGCTGCGCCGCGGCGGCGGGCAGGCGCAGGTCTTCGCGCAGCCAGCGCTCGCAGGCCTGCACGCCGTCGTCGAGCAGCCTGTCGGCGGTCTCGCAGACGCGCGACACCGCCTCGCTGAGTTCGTCGGTGCGGCCCAGGCTCTCGCCGAGCCAGAAGGGCATGGACGGCGGCTGCCCCCGGGCGTCCTCCACCAACACCTTGCCGGTCTCCACCTTGGCGATGCGGTAAGACGCGTTGCCGAGCTGGAAGATGTCGCCCGGCAGGCTCTCGAAGGCGAAGTCCTCGTTGAGCGTGCCCACGCGGTGCCCGTCCGGCAGCAGCACCACCTCGTAGTCGAACTGGTCCGGGATCACGCCCGCATTGGTGACGGCCGCCATGCGCGCGCCGCGGCGCGCGCGCAGCATGCGGTTGACGGCGTCGTAGTGCAGGTAGGCGCCGCGCCGGCCCCGGCGCGTGCTGTAGCCGTCGGCCAGCATCTGCACCACCTGCTCAAACTCATGCAGCGTGAGCTCGCGGTAGGGCTGCGCGCGCCGCAGGCAGTCGTAGAGCGCGTCCAGCGGCCATTCGCGGCAGGCGGTCTCGGCGATGACGTGCTGCGCCAGCGCGTCCAGCGGCTTGGCCGGCACGCGGATGCGGTCCAGCTCGCCGCGGTCCACCGCGGCCAGCAGGGCGGTGCATTCCAGCAGGTCGTCGAGCGCCAGCGGAAACAGCCGCCCCTTGGGAATCGCGCCTATGGCGTGCCCGGCGCGGCCCACGCGCTGCAGCAAGGCATTGATCGCGCGCGGCGAGCCGATCTGGCACACCAGGTCGATGTCGCCGATGTCGATGCCCAGCTCCAGCGAGCTGGTGGCCACCAGCGCCTTGAGCTCGCCCTGCTTGAGCCGCTGCTCCGCGTTCAGGCGGTGTTCGCGCGCCAGGCTGCCGTGGTGGGCGGTCACATGCTCCTCACCCAGCCGCTCGGCCAGGTGGCGCGCCACGCGTTCGGCGATGCGGCGCTGGTTGACGAAGATCAGCGTCGTGCGGTGCTGGGCCACCAGCTCGGTGAGCCGGTCGTATAGCTCATCCCAGACTTCAATCGGCATCACCGCGGTCAGCGGCGAGCGTGGCATCTCGATCGCGAGGTCACGCTCGCGCACGTGGCCGGCATCAATGATTTCCACGGGCTCACTGCGCTGGCCGATCAGGAAGCGCGCCATCTCGTCAAGCGGCTTCACGGTGGCCGACAGGCCTATGCGCACCGGGGGTGTTTCGCACAGCGCCTCCAGCCGTTCCAGCGACAGCATCAGGTGCGAGCCGCGCTTGACGCCGGCCACCGCGTGCAGCTCGTCGACGATCACGCTTTTGACCGACTTCAGCATCGCGCGGCCCGAGTCGGAACTCAGCAGGATGTACAGCGACTCCGGCGTGGTCACCAGGATGTGCGGCGGCGCGCGGCGCATGCGCTCGCGC